>NZ_JAHGAH010000016.1:0-97373 GCF_030248475.1 Vibrio sp. D173a | reverse complement strand
ATCAACACGCCCTAGTAAAAAATCGGGGCTATCCCGATTTTTTTGTTTTAGAGAAATGCCTTCAGTGATGAACGTTTCCCACGGCTTACTTAACTAAGCAATGTCATCGAAACTGTGACAAATAGACACTCGGTTACGCCCTGCACTTTTTGATTCGTACAGGGCAATATCTGCGCACTTATAGCTACGAGTGCGATCGGAAGTTAAATCACTATAACCAACACTTACTGTCACTGAGCCGTCACCACTCAACTCGACAGCAACTCTCAAGCGATTTAATACCACTTCCGCTTCTTGTATCGTCGTGTGCGGCATGAGCACTGCAAACTCTTCACCACCAACACGAGCAACGAAGTCAGTATTCCTTACTCCGCTGAGTAATGTTTCCGCCACGCTGCAGATGACTCGGTCTCCTTCATCATGGCCCATCTCATCGTTGATACGTTTAAAATAGTCAATATCAAACAGCGCTAAACAAGTGGTTGGCGTATTCGGATAACGCTCTAGCATATTGGCATGCTGAGACAGTTGCTCTTCAAACTTACGCCGATTCCAAAGGTTGGTTAATCCGTCACGTTCACTTAAGTTACGCAACTTTTCTTCCAGCTCTTTACGCTCTGAGATGTCCACTAAAGAGGTTATGTAATAACTGACTTTACCCGACTTCGCCATAATGGCCTGAATACGCATAATGGCCGTAAACACATGATTAAGCTTAGTACGGCAACGCACTTCCCCTTCCCATACTTGCTCAACGCCCAGTTTGTTCCAAATCGCGAGAATGTTTTCTAGGTCTTCAGGAATAAAAATCAGATTATGGGCGTTCCAACCTCGTAATCGAGAAGATGAATAACCCATCATGTTTTCAAACTCCTGGTTCACCATCATAATGCGGTGTGAAGTATCTGAAATAACGACGGCAGTCATCCCATCTAGCGCAGCTCTCGCTAATATAGACTCGATACTATGACGACGGTAATGCAGTGCAAGAGAGGTAATCGGAAGTGCAAACACCAGCATTAAACTGAGCACAAAAAACGCTTCTTGGACTAAGTCATCAATATCACGATCCGCTCTCTCGAGCAGTTGTTCTTGCGAAAGATCGATAATTAAGTGGAGAGGCTCGCCTGGTACGAAGGCAATCGCATTGAATACAGTCAGGTTTTTACCGTTGTACTCATAGCCCATCTTCTCTGAGCCCATGTTTTGCCAAACATCGGGTTGCAATAAGCCAAAATTAAATCGAGAGCGATCTGGAATAATATCGCCATACAGTTTTCCAGAGTATGGGCTTGCAACGTAGTAACCCGCTTGATTGAGCAGCTCAATATTGAAGTCTCTGACCGGTGAGTAGTTCAAGCGAGACGAAAGGTATTGCACATCAATGTTCAACACTAGGTAACCTTCACGCACACCATCCATTGCGACCGGCATCATAATGCGAACCGATGGTCTGTAAGGATACACAAGCGTACCATTTTCTCGCTCTAGCTCGATCCCCCAAGAGCCAATCTGATCATTTTCCAGATTCTGCACATATTGGAAGTATTCTCGGTCTGATTTGTCTTGTAGCGTGCGGGCTGCAGCGGCCGTTCCAGTTTTGAAATCGTAATGAATCCGTACATTCTCTCGACCTTCGAGGTTAAGAAAACGGATTTGTCGGTACCATTTTTGGTTAACGGCAACCGAACTCCACACCTCTTCTAAGAGGGCGAGATTCTTTGGATTTGGATGACGCAAGTAGTCGTAAAGGCTTTGGCTGTGACCGAGAAGATCGCTGATGGAGGAGATCTGATCTTGAACGTTGTTATATTCGCGCTCAGAGTAAGCTAACTGGTGGAGGGCCTCTTTCGCGGTATTCTTGACGTTACTCGCTGGCAGAGTTTGATATTTCTGGTAGTAGTAGATTGAGATGAGCGCGCTAAAAAATAGCGTCGTCGCCATCAGGGCGCTGACTAACTTCCTGACTTTCACGCGTTCTACTACTCACATTGTTTACGAAAACGTCAATTATATCATTATTTGTTATTTTCTAAACAAAAAGCCATCGATGAACGATAGCTTTTCTGAAATGCACTTGGTTTCATTAAGGTTTAAGGCAACGCTCTCCACGAGCAATACCAACCACACCACTACGAGCTACTTCCACGACTTCAGTCACTTCAGAAATCGCTTGGATGAAAGCATCCAGCTTCTCACTCGTACCCGCTAACTGAACAGTATACTGAGAAGCGGTCACATCCACGATTTGGCCACGAAAAATATCAGCCGTGCGCTTAACTTCAGCGCGAGCAAAACCGCTTGCTTTGACCTTCACCATCATCAGCTCGCGCTCAATATGCTCGAACTCTGTCACTTCTTGAACTTTCAGCACATCAATCAATTTGTGCAACTGCTTTTGGATTTGCTCAAGCTGCATTTCATCGGATGTGGTCGTGATGTTCAAACGCGATAACGTTTCATCATCGGTTGGTGATACGTTCAAAGACTCGATGTTGTAACCACGCTGAGAAAACAGACCAACAACACGAGACAAAGCACCAGGTTGGTTTTCCATTAGCAAAGAAATAATGTGTCTCATATTAAGTACGCTCCGTTTTGCTTAGCCACATCTTGTCCATACCCTCGCCTTTGATCTGCATTGGGTAAACGTGTTCGGTTTCATCTACGTTGATGTCGACAAACACCAAACGATCTTTCATGTCTAACGCTTTTTGTAGACCTGCTTCAAGCTGATCTGGCGTTTCGATACGAATACCGACGTGACCATAAGCTTCTGCAATCGCTGCAAAATCAGGAACAGAACTCATGTATGAATTGGAGTGACGACCTTGGTAAATAATGTCTTGCCACTGTTTTACCATACCCAAAAATCGGTTGTTCAGGTTGATGATCTTCACTGGAATGTCGTATTGCATTGCTGTCGACAGTTCTTGGATGTTCATCTGAATACTGCCGTCACCAGTCACCACCACCACTTCTTCTTCTGGCATCGCGAACTTCACGCCCATAGCAGCAGGCAGACCGAAGCCCATGGTGCCAAGGCCACCTGAGTTAATCCAACGGCGTGGCTTATTAAATGGATAGTAAAGCGCTGCAAACATTTGGTGCTGACCAACATCAGACGCCACGTAAGCATCACCATTGGTTAGCTTGTGTAGGGTTTCAATCACCTGTTGAGGCTTGATACGCTCAGGAGAGGTTTCGTAGGCCAAACACTGACGATCACGCCATACTTGGATCTCTTCCCACCACTGGGTGATCGCATCTTGATCGTTGCTGCTGCCTTGCTCTTTCAATAGGCCCATCATAGTTGCCAAGACTTTATCCGCGGAGCCTACGATTGGCAGATCCACTTTCACATTTTTAGAAATGGAAGAAGGATCGATGTCAATGTGCATCACTTTGGCATTCGGACAGTACTTCTCTAGGTTGTTGGTGGTACGGTCGTCAAAACGGACCCCAATACCGAAGATAAGATCCGCTTCGTGCATCGCCATGTTGGCTTCATAGGTACCATGCATGCCTAACATGCCCAGCGAGTTTTTATGCGTACCAGGGAAAGCACCTAACCCCATAAGTGTACTTACTACAGGCAAGTTCAATTCATCTGATAGCGCCTGGATATGCTCATGGGCACCAGAAATAACGGCACCACCACCGATGTACAATACCGGCTTCTTCGCCTCAACAAGCGACTTCAATGCTTTTTTGATCTGACCTTTGTGACCTGATGTCGTCGGTTTGTATGAACGCATCGAAATGCTTTCTGGATACTCGTAAGGAAGCTTGATTTGCGGGTTTAAAATGTCTTTTGGCAAATCAATCACAACCGGACCAGGACGGCCAGTTGTCGAGATGTAAAACGCCTTTTTGATCGTCTCTGGAATGTCTTCTGCTTTTTTTACTAAGAAGCTGTGTTTCACTACTGGGCGTGATACACCCACGATGTCACACTCTTGAAAGGCATCATTACCAATCAGGTTGTTTGGCACGTTACCTGAAATGACAATCATTGGAATGGAGTCCATGTACGCCGTCGCAATACCTGTGATGGTATTGGTCGCGCCTGGACCCGAACATACCAGTACTACACCCGGCTTCCCAGTTGCTCGGGCATAACCATCCGCCATGTGAGTGGCAGCTTGTTCATGTCTTACTAGTACGTGTTTGATTTGATCGGTTTTGGCGTGCAGGGCATCGTAGATATCTAAAACGGAACCACCTGGGTAACCAAAGATTTGTTCTACGCTCTCTTCGATCAGAGATTGCACTACCATCTCTGCGCCTGACAACATTGCTGTCATAATTATTGCTCTCCTTACCAGTTTCCCTCACCGTAAGGCTAACGGTTTGGTCTGGTTTTACATAGTCTAGGTCTTATTCGTAGCCTAATAGAAATACTTCCACTTTTTCAGCTATGTCTTACGCCTGTCATAACAAAACGCAAGGTAACACAACAAATGTAACGTTTTATTATCAATGGGTCTAATGAGAGATAAATCAAATTTTAAACAAGATGCTATAAATTAGAACAAAGTCAGGGTTAGACGCTACCAACAGAGAGCATTTTAGAATCAACAAAATGTATACACTGAAAATAAAGTGAATAATTTCACTAAAAATAGCAACCCAGAGTATTTTTTTCTCTTTATAGAGAGGAAAGAAGTGTGAAAAGCAGTCATAAAAAATCCCCAGCAGCACAATATTAGGCAACTGGGGACATTTTCATCAATCTGAAATCTAAGTCAGCTTAAGTTACTTTTTATCTGACTTTTCGTTGTACATTTCTTCGATTACATCTTGGTATTTGTCGTTGATGACTTTACGACGAAGTTTTTGTGTTGGGGTCAACTCACCATCATCCATCGAGAACGCTTTCGGCAACAGTTTGAATTTCTTAACCTGTTCAAACTTAGCCAGTTCTTTCTGAAGGTCATTAACACGCTTCTCAAGCATCTCGACGATTTGGTGGTGTTTGATCAACTCAACACGATCGTGGTACTTGATGTTCAGCTCTTTCGCGTACTCTTCTAGCGAGTCATAACAAGGAACGATAAGCGCGGATACAAACTTACGTGTATCAGCAATAACCGCGATCTGCTCGATGAAGTGGTCTTTACCAATTGCACCTTCTACGACCTGAGGTGCAATGTACTTACCGTTTGAGGTCTTCATCAGTTCTTTAATACGGTCAGTAATAAACAGGTTGCCATTCTCATCAATGTAGCCTCCATCACCCGTCTTCAAGAAACCATGCTCGTCGAATGTCTTCTCGGTCTCTTCCGGCATTTTGTAGTAGCCACGCATCACCATTGGGCCACGAACTAAGATCTCGTTATTTTCGCCGATCTTAACTTGCGCACCCGGCATTGCCATACCGATAGAGCTTGGATCAAAACATTGGTCATCCCAACATGAAACCGTTGCTGTGGTTTCTGTCATGCCGTAGCCAAGCTTCACGTTGATGCCAATTGCGTGGAAGAAGCGACCAATTGTTTCATCCAACTTCGCACCACCACATGGCATGAAGTTAATGCGGCCACCAAGTAATGCACGTAGCTTGCTCAGAACCAGTTTATCCGCCAGAGCATACGACTTGCGCAGCATCAACGATGGCTTGCGACCTTCTTGATGACATGCCGCCATCTTCGCGCCCATGTTTACAGCCCAAGTGAACATGATCTTACGGTGAACAGGTGCTCGTGACACTTTCTCATGAATAGCAGAGAAGATTTTCTCATAGAAGCGAGGTACTGCACTCATTACTGTCGGACGTACTGCGCTCAGCGCATCACGCACTTGCATCGTGTCTTGCAGATAACAGTTAGTTCCGCCCTTGTAGAGCACGTAGAATGTCCACGCACGTTCAAATACGTGTGATAGTGGTAGAAAACATAGCGATACGTCGTCTTCCGTCAAGCTTAGGCATTGATCGTGACCTTCAAGCTGCGCAGAGATGTTAGCGTAATCCAACATCACGCCTTTTGGCTGACCTGTTGTGCCCGAAGTGTAAATCAGAGTCAGTAAATCATCTTCTTGTGCTTGCTCTAAGCGAACCTCAAGCTCTGCGCGCTGGCTATTGTCCCCCTTGGCAATAAAGTCTTGCCAAGACATCGCAAAGGCATGATCACCCAGATCAATGTCGTCTGACATTGCAACGATAAGCTCAAGCTGCTGACATTCGTCGTAGATGGTAACTGCTGCATCAAACTGTGGCTGCTCACCGACGAACAGTACTTTTACGTCTGCGTTATCGATGATGTAAGCAGACTGTGCTGCCGTGTTAGTTGGGTAAATCGGTACAGTCACGCCACGCAATTGCAACGCTGCAAAGTCAGCAATCGTCCACTGCGGCATATTGTTTGAGAAGATACCGATCTTATCTTGAACGCCCAATCCCTGAGCCAAAAACGCAAGTGACAAAGCATCTACTTGCTGACCAAATTGCTCCCAAGTAATACCTTGCCATGTGTCGCCGACTTTATGTTTAAGCGCAACACGAGTACTACCCTTCGCAATTTGTTCACGAATACGTTTTACGATATGAAAATCTAACTTGGCCATTCTTTACATTACCTTTTGGCTTACAGGCGTAAGCTATTTGAGCGCACAAGTGTAACCTCGACGCTTAAAAACGCAACTGACCATTATCAAACTTATTATTATTAAGAGACGACTATCACTAATGAGAGCATAGCTCATGTTTGAGTGATGAAGGTTTAATCAACTTAAGTCGCTGTTTCAGTTGTCATTTGGTGGATATAAAAAGACCCCGAAAGACGGCAATCTCTCGGGGCCAAGGAATTGTAAAAATTGATGATTACAAATCCAGTCTGACCAGTTAGTCAGGCTAAAGAATCGGCTTATTTAAGTGCTACCACTTCACCACAAGTGACCATTAGCTGATCACGTAGCCAGATGTGACCTTTGTCTTTCTCACTTGATTCGTGCCAGCTTAGGTAACCGCTGATTTCTTTGTTTTCAAATGGGAAATCTAGGATTTGCAGTTGGTCGCTGTTTACTGCGTTTTCAGCCATCCAACGTGGTGCGATAGTTACAAGCTCAGACTGGCTTACTACGTAAAGCAGGTTGCTTAGGCTTGAACCTTCGTACGCTGCTTGGCAATCAAGCTCGCGGTACGCTTGCTCAGAGAAGCTGCGTTGACCATGTACGCGTGAAAGTTTCGCGTGTTTTTCGTTGATCAGTTGCTCAGCTGATACACCACCTTGAATGCGAGGGTGCGTCTTAGAAGCAATCACAACTAACTCATCTTTGAAGATTTCAGTGCTTGAGAAACCTTGGTCATCGAAACGAGCGTAGTCGATCACGAAGTCAATTTCTTGGTAGCGCATACGCTCTGAAAGAAGACGATCAAATTCCGCATCTAGGTGAAGTTGTACGCTTGGCGCCTGCTCATTGATGTTCGCCATGATGCGAGGTGCAAAACGCATGTCACATGGGCTACAAATCGCGAGCTTAAATAGACGAGTTGAAGACTCAGGTTGGAATACTGAGCTCGGTAATTCGTTGCGGATAAGTTGCAGTGCTTGGCGGATTGGGCCAAACAGCTGACGAGCGCGTTGAGTTGGTTGAATACCACGACCCTGACGCATAAATAGCTCATCATTAAACATCACTTTTAGGCGAGCAACCGCGTTGCTTACCGCTGGTTGTGACATACCTAGATTGTGTGCTGCACGAGTAATGTTTTGCTCTTGCATCACAGCATCAAATACAGTCAATAGATTTAAATCTACACCACGCAATGTGCTTTCCATACGGTAGCTAGCAATTGCGCTCATCGCGTCTTTTTTATCTAACATGGAGTGCGCCTCTTATGTAATCGTCAACTTGGTTCAATGAATTCTTAACGAATAGAATCCCTTCGCGCACAGACGACCGTGGCTGGATTCGAATCATTTGTAAAGAATAGAAAACCGAATTTGTATTATATTTATCGTCCAGATATTTCCGGCTTGAACCGTACTATCAACTAATCGATTAAGGTTTATCAACTAGATTGATATTTAATCATTAAATTTTAGCCAATTAGGTATTTACCTGTTAATTATCATAACCTTAAGAAAACATAAAAAAGTATAAAACCACGAATTCAGAGATTTCTGAAAACTTATTTAGCACGTAAATGACAATCTACAGGTAGCACTTTATTCATTTACTGAGATTATCGTTCACATTTCAGTTCAAAAAGCGTCATCAATAGTTCGGTTCACAAAATGCACAAATCAGTTAAAGAGGCAGCGAAATCACCGTGAATAGAAATGATCATAGGGGCATAAAAATGCAGCCAATCAGGTCATGAATGACTGCGAGTGTTCAATACCAAAAGCGGCTAAAGACTGGATACATAGCTAGGAAAATCGACCTGCTCCCAGAGCTGCTCAGAGAGCTTTTCAGGTGTATCCCAAGCCCCTTGCAGTACCCAACTGGCAATCGCTTTTGCCACATCGGGATACTTCACACTTTCTGCTTGTTGTTCCTTTAGCCACTGACGCACTATCGAGATATCGAGATTGTCCATCGAAGTCGCCAGCCCAAGGTCTTCCAAAGTGGCGACATTACTCTGCTGTTCGAATTGCCCAGCTAACGGTTTGAGCAAAAGTTTCTTACCTAACGAAAGTGCCTCTGATGGCAGTTCAAAACCACCATTGGCAATCACACCACTGCAACGCTGCAGATGATGCTGGAAATTGGTATGACATAAAGGTCTCAACTCGATGTTTTCAATTCGCTCACACTCAATCACATTCGGGTGATAGCAAACAAAACTCTGCTGATTGAAATGAAACAGCAAGTCACTGATGTCTTCTATCGATTCAAACGGCAGATAAACCAACACAAAATCTTCATTGCCTGAGGAATGGTCAAGAGTATGTACAATCGGAGGAAGAATAGGTTGGTCAAAGTGATACCAATGTAGCCCTAGATGATGCTGAGAAGGGGCAAAATGTTCGATCACGGATTTATCAAACCAACTCGCCCCTTTCTGCGGTACAGGATAGCGAAAGGCGTTCTGGTGACTGATGCCGATACATGGCTTGTTTTGCTTGCGTGCAGCCCAAGCAGAGACTGGCTCAAAGTCGTTAATAACCAGATCATAAGAAGAGAGATCAAGATGCTGTACTTCTTTGAAAAACTGAATCAGATTGTTGTTTAGTGCCGTTTTGGTGTAGTTCACTGAGCCCTTTTCTGTGACAAAAGTGAAACCACGCCTTGTCTGATAATCACCAAATGCTTCCATCGAGAAGTATTTATCTGGTTCACGGCCTGAGAAGAGAAAGTCCACCTGCACCTCATGTGCTTTAAATGCCTCACTCATTGCTCGTGCCCGAGCAATATGGCCGTTTCCCGTACCTTGGACACCGTAAAGGATTTTCATCAATTAGCCTCCCACTATGGCTAGCGCAATAGAACCACAAAGGCCGCCTAACAGCGCGCCGATGATGATATCTGTGAAAAAATGCACTCCAAGCAGAATGCGCGAAATACCAATTAGCCCTGCCCAAACAAAAGCAAACGTGCCCAGTTCGGGATAAAAATGATTGATGAGCGTCGCCATCACGAAGCCCGCAGCCGTGTGGCCTGAGGGGAGACTGTAGCGATCTGAGGGGGTTATAAACGCAGGAAGCAATGCGCTAAGTTCTTCAGGACGACGGCGTTTAAAACTGTTTTTTAACGCCCAGTAGATTGGCAGCTCGATGGCAAACGCAATGAGTCCAGCGAGCAAGAACCATTGTCCTTGCTGCTTATCAAGAAACCACGCTAGCAGGCCCAGCACCAAGTAGAGATGCCCATCTCCACTGTGTGATACGCCTTTACTGATATTAGCGACTTGTTGATTGAAGCGGTGCTGCAAACACACACTGGAGAATGCCAAATCGAATTTAGCAATACTTGCTATTGGTTGGGTTATTGTCTCTAAAGCTCGCATGTAACTGTCCTTTACTTTGACAACGACTTTGTATGAAAAGTAGGCGTTGAAAGTGACAACTACATGACGGGAACTTGGACAATTAATGACAACGACCAAGCATAGGGAGAAGAGAAGAAAAAGGGGACAAAAATAGCTTTATTGAAAAGCTCGGCGATAACTGAATTATCGACCGAACTTTTCACCCTAGGGTGTTATCTATGATTTGTCGTTAGGACGGGTTGGCATTCGCCACTGGCACATCGATATACCAGACTTTGCGTTGCTTTCGACAAGCTCTCAGCGCGCCCTTCGTGATGTGACCATCTTTGGTCAACTCGTAGATCAGGTCACGGCAAGTGTAGCTACCGAACAACTCATTATCTTTGGATTTCTCTGCCGATGGAGCCTCACTACTTAGCAAAGGGTTCGGCTTGATGGAAAGAATATCGCGATTTACGACGTTGCTGCGCGCATAGTCTTTGTGTACATAACCGCGGATCATGCCTTTTTGTTCAACCAAGAGCCAAGGTTCACCTTCCACTTTCGCTAAGGCATTAAACACTTCCCCTTTGCTTAACTCCCCCAACTTCTCTCCTTGTAAGTTCGGTTCTGCGCGCAAGTTGAGTGTGGTTTTAGAACGATAGGACACATCCATAAATTCAAGTGTACTGGAGGTATCCACCCCCTCGACAACCGGGCGACTCACTTCAGCCTCTTTCCATTGATTTGGCTGAACGCGAATCTTCCACCAGGTGTAAGTGTCGGGATCTTTGCCTTTAAACTTATCACGGTTATCTGATTCCAATGCCACCAGCATCTGGTTCAAAAATGACTCTCGACCATCTTCACTCAAATACTGATCCATTTGATGATTGATCGCCATAACACTTTTTGCATGATCATCTTTCATCACAGAAGAAGTCGTTTGTGTCGGTGCTCCAAACTGTAACAACTGGCAACCAGACAAAGAGATCACCGCTAAAGCCAGAGCAGAACGTCCAAATTGTTTTGCCAAATTCATTAATCCCTAACCTGTTTGTGCTAAAACTCTACAAATGCAACCGCTCTACTATAAAACGCTCTGATAGAAACATACCAACCAATTGATCCCTTTGTGTGATAGCTCGCAAAGCATGCAGTATAAAACCGCCCTCTCCTGCGCTCTTCTCATCATTAAGACACCAGCCCCCACGGCTTTGGTATGTATTTAACAAGCAAATGAGCTAAAAAAAAGCGGCTACCAAAGTAACCGCTTTCCGACTCGTTAGTGATTGGTTGAAGTTCGGTTCCAAACCTCGGTTGACCAAGTATTGTTGCTTCGCTCTCTCTGCACAATACCCTTACTATCGTAGCTATCGACCTGTCGTTGCCACTCCGTCATATCATCTAGTTTTGTGCCTGATTCATCGAAGTATTCCGATGTACTGTAGCTAAACTGCTGGCATACCTCAGCTTGATACTGCTGTCCGTCCACATCGTAATTGATCGTTTTCTTACCTGCGTAGGTTTGGCTGTACATCACCTTACCAGAGCGCCAATCCACCAACTGATCGCCATCGACGTCACTGCCGTACTGGGTAGAGGGATCGTGGATAGAAAACTGACTGTAAGTCACATTAGGAATTCGATAGTAGGCTTTCTCACTCCAGCCTAGGGTTTCAGTTGTTCTAGAACCCCACTTGATATCAATATCGCTGTTTGGTTCATAGCCCTCAATACCCAGCCAATCCCCATTCTGCGCAATATGATAATGCTCAGTGAACCATGGTGAGCCATCTAGTAGCGTCGCAAACAATTGCTCTAAACGAACGCTCATGTCGTGCCACTGGTAATTTTCATTCGCTAACAGGTGCCACTCGTAGTTCGCTTCCTGTTCCACATACTCACTAAACTCATTGAAACGCGAACGAGTCATTCGGTAGGAGTTAACATCACCGGTTTGAGCAACATACTCTCCTCCTTCTAGCGATGCTAAACACTGCTCGAATGTCACAAACTCACCTTCAGGAACTCTGGAGTGCATTGGGTCTTTACCATAAGCTTGATTATCGATTGTGAAACCTTCTAGCTGCTTGACGTAGTTGCTCCAGCCCCAAACAGGTGCCACTTTTTCCTCGTCTGCATACTCCATATATGAACGTTCACTTTTCACTACCAGATTTTGGCTAGCGGTGTAGTTTGTCGTTGTCTCTGAAATATATACTGGTGCAGGCTCGTTGCTACTATCATTGTCTACAAAGGTATAGTTGCCCTCATGCCCTGAAACACACACTTCAACGAGAGTACCATCCACATTTAAAATGTCTTTTCCTTGGTAGAACAAAGTGGTGGCGTTTTGATTAAAGGTTGGAGACTCGGCATCGGTGTTCCATTTATGGATACGAGTGTAATCAACAACAAGTGGAGTATTGAGTGTCACTTCGTAGTCTTGCTGAATCGTAGGGACAAACCCCCACCAGCGATAGTAGGTATCATGAAAGCCGTAATACATACCACTTACCGCATCGGTATACTCTAACTCTGCAATCGGATCCCATTCACTGACAGCACCACCAAAATCAGGCGTCACTTGGGTAACATGGAAGGTTCGATCCGATAGCAATCCATTAGGTAACCCTGATTGCTGGCCAAGTAAGATTTCTGTTTGAGAAAACTGTTGAGTGTCGCCATTGTTCATTTCACGCGTAATGGAATAAAGCTTACTGTCTCTCGTTTCATCGACCGGAACTGTGGCAAACTGACCTTCCGGTAAAGAGGCAATACACTGCGCTAGAGTGTTGGGGACATTTAGAGCCTCGAGAGGCTGATTGTCTTCGTTATCTAAGTAACCGTCTCCATCATCATCATTGTCTGCATTGTTACCAATACCATCCCCATCGGTATCAAGCGTTTCCGTCGGGTCGTTTGGCAAGGCATCAGCATTATCGCCTACACCATCTTTATCACTGTCTTTAGATTCTGACGCATCATTTGGGAACGCATCGCTGTTGTCGCCGACGCCATCTTTATCGCTATCTTTAGATTCTGATGCATCAGTTGGGAAAGCATCACTATTGTTGCCGACACCGTCTTTATCGCTGTCTTTAGACTCTGTAGCATCACTTGGGAAGACATCACTGTTGTCGCCAACACCATCTTTGTCGCTGTCTTTGGATTCAGATGCATCATTTGGGAAAACATCGCTATTGTCGCCAACACCATCTTTATCACTGTCTTTTGACTCTGATGCATCACTTGGGAAAACATCGCTATTGTCACCAACACCGTCTTTATCGCTGTCTTTTGTTTCTGAGGGATCGTTAGGGAAAGCATCAGCATTATCACCAACGGTGTCTTTATCTGTGTCCTTGCTCTCACTTGGGTCGAGAGGGAAAAGATCTTGGTTATCCCCTACCTGATCACCATCACTGTCATACCATTCAGCATCATCATTAGGAAAGGCATCAAGCGCATCAATAATAAGATCGCCATCACTGTCATGAGTGGAAACCAACGTCAACTCATTCGTTTCAGGGATCTTTAATGACGATATGATCATCAGCAGCATTCTCAACCAAAAGGTTCACTTGCTCAGAATCTGCGATAATGTTTTGGGCTTGTTCAAGCTCTTGAACAGAATCAGGCATCGCGCCAGAAGCGACTAGAGAGACCGCACTTTTTTGTACTTTCTTTGCATCTTCAGTTTGAGTTTCAATATAGTCAGCAACTACCACACTTTCACTCACCCCAAGTGCTTTCGCTACTTCACCCACCGCTTGTTGGTAAGCATCCGTTTCGCCAGCCTTAGTGCGCACTTTGGCTTCAATCAACGTCGTTAAAGGCGTCACAACCTTACCTTGATAGGCGGTCATAAGTAGATCGTGAGCAAGGGGTTTTCCATGATCTAAATCGATCGCCACACCCGCTTCAGCATAGGTAATGAGCTGATAGTTATTAATGTCATCAATTTGAGTGAGATCCAGAGACACCGCGCCAGTTTCATCGGTGGTACCACTCACTTCCCCATCTTCCAAAATGTAGTTAACGCTATCTTTTCTCTCTAACCACACTTTCGCATTTTGAATATAACCATCAATCACCTTAACGGTTAACACATTGTCGGTAACTGGTGGCGGATTAGAATCGTCACCACCACAGGCAGATAGAACCAAAGTACTGCTGATCGCCAATGCAACTCGGGATTTATAGAACATAACTCACCATCCTTGATTAATTTGCCCTCCATTTTAAATCTCTCTTTACCAGCCGAAAGCCATTCACCCAACTAATAATAAGATCTCAATCGAAAACAATAGAGAAACATCGGGCAACTATAACTTGGCAAAACATATAGTTACATTTGGTATTAAAGAGCAATAACCGTCTATATTAAAAGCAATTGTAAGACTCACGCACCTCACCTTCTGAACGAAATAAAAACGATTCATGCTACGAATACTCACCAACATCTGAACTGCCCAAGAAAGTCATTAACAGAAATCCACTCATCCGATATGAATAAAAAATCGACTTTAGGGTTGACGTGTTCCATTGAGTGCGGTACTAATTCGTTAACTTAATTTTGTGGAATGCTTAACAACTATGTCAGCTCGTTTTTCTATCCTGCTTAGCCTCCTCCTTATCGTGACCAATTCGCGCGGGTAGGCTGTGGAAGAAAAATAACCACACCAATTTCTAAGAAACCCGCATGCAAATGCGGGTTTTTTTATATCTAAATACCGGAAGTAAACGATTAAATTGCACGAAAAGTGCAGAAATCATGAAGGAAGCAAACATGAACGATCAGGTCATTATATTCGACACCACATTGCGTGATGGCGAACAAGCGTTGTCAGCAAGCTTGACGGTTAAAGAAAAACTGCAGATTGCCTATGCGCTGGAAAGGCTAGGCGTTGATGTTATCGAGGCGGGTTTTCCTGTTTCTTCTCCGGGTGATTTCGAGTCCGTACAAACCATCGCAAAACACATTAAAAACAGCCGAGTTTGTGCCCTTTCGCGTGCCGTTGCGAAAGACATCGATGCTGCCGCTGAAGCGCTAAAAGTCGCGGACGCATTTCGAATCCACACTTTCATCTCGACCTCGACTGTTCATGTTCAAGACAAACTGCGCCGTAGCTACGACGATGTTGTAGAAATGGGCGTGAAAGCCGTAAAACACGCACGTAACTACACCGATGACGTTGAGTTTTCTTGTGAAGATGCTGGTCGCACCCCTATCGACAACCTATGTCGTATGGTTGAAGCGGCTATCGATGCTGGCGCAAGCACCATCAATATCCCAGATACCGTTGGCTACACAGTACCAAGTGAATTTGGCGGCATCATTGAGACCCTATTCAACCGCGTACCAAACATCGACAAGGCAATCATCTCTGTTCACTGTCACGATGACTTGGGTATGTCTGTTGCCAACTCTATCGCAGCCGTGCAAGCAGGTGCTCGTCAGGTAGAAGGGACTATCAACGGCATCGGTGAGCGTGCAGGTAACTGTTCTCTTGAAGAAATCGCGATGATCCTAAAAACTCGCCAAGAGTTCATGGGCGTGCGTACGGGTCTAAAACACGACGAAATCCACCGTACCAGCAAGTTGGTCAGCCAGCTATGTAACATGCCAATCCAGAGCAACAAAGCGATCGTTGGCGCTAACGCGTTCAGCC
The DNA here is from genome assembly GCF_030248475.1 of Vibrio sp. D173a. NCBI lineage: Bacteria > Pseudomonadati > Pseudomonadota > Gammaproteobacteria > Vibrionales > Vibrionaceae > Vibrio > Vibrio sp. D173a. The sequence goes on along the minus strand of NZ_JAHGAH010000016.1, from coordinate 81,779 downwards.
ACTCTTCAGGTATTCACCAAGATGGCATGCTAAAGAACAAGAACACTTACGAGATCATGACGCCTGAGTCGATTGGCCTTAAGAACCAAGCATTGAACCTAACCAGTCGCAGTGGCCGTGCTGCGGTTAAGAGCCACATGGACGCGATGGGCTACAAGGAAGAAGAGTACAACCTAGATGCGCTGTACGAAGACTTCTTGAAGCTTGCTGACCGTAAAGGTCAGGTGTTCGACTACGATCTAGAAGCACTAATGCACTTCTCGAATTTGCGTGAAGAAGACGACTTCTACAAGTTGAACTATCTAAGCGTGCAATCTGGCAGCGTAATGGCAACCACCAGCGTCAAAATGCAATGTGGCGATGAAGAAATGTGTGAAGCTGCCGTCGGTAATGGCCCAGTTGATGCGCTATACCAATGTATCTACCGCGTGACCGGTTACGAGATCGTCCTAGACAAGTTCGACCTAACGGCAAAAGGCGAAGGTGAAGATGGCCTGGGCCAAGCAGATATCATCGCCAACTACAAAGGTCGTAAGTACCACGGTACCGGCGTTTCCACCGACATTGTAGAAGCTTCTGGTCAAGCGCTATTGCACGTCATCAACAGCATTCATCGCGCCGATAAGATTGAAGAGATGAAGCAAAAGAGAATTGCGACGGTTTAATCATTAATTCAAGGAGCTTGAGTCCCACAGCGCAGGCTCCAACCAAATTCGTTTTAGACAAACTCAAAAAATTTAGAAAATTTAAAGGATTAACATGACAGACAAATCATACAAAGTTGCCGTTTTACCAGGCGACGGCATCGGCCCAGAAGTAATGGCGCAAGCACATAAAGTGTTGGATGCAATCGAAAAGAAGCACGGCATTACGTTTGAGCGTGACGAGCACGATGTAGGTGGTATCGCGATCGATAATCACGGCTGTCCACTTCCAGAAAGCACCGTGAAAGCGTGTGAAGAGTCTGATGCAGTCCTATTTGGTTCAGTTGGCGGTCCTAAGTGGGAACACTTGCCACCAAATGACCAACCTGAACGCGGCGCCCTACTGCCACTACGCAAACACTTCCAACTGTTCTGTAATTTACGCCCAGCACAAATTCACTCAGGTCTTGAAGCCTTCTCGCCACTACGTGCAGACATCTCAGGTCGCGGCTTTGACATCGTTGTTGTTCGTGAACTGACGGGCGGCATCTACTTCGGCCAACCAAAAGGTCGTGAAGGCGAAGGTCCAACAGAGAAAGCGTTCGATACTGAGGTGTACCACCGCTACGAGGTTGAACGCATTGCAAAAATTGCCTTTGAGTCTGCTCGTCTACGTCGCAAAAAAGTGTGCTCTATCGACAAAGCGAACGTTCTACAAAGTTCTATCTTATGGCGTGAAGTGGTCGAAGAAATCGCAAAAGACTACCCAGATGTTGAGCTGTCACACATGTACATTGATAACGCAACCATGCAGCTTATCAAAGACCCAGCACAGTTCGACGTAATGCTATGCTCAAACATCTTCGGCGACATCATTTCTGATGAGTGCGCGATGATCACTGGCTCTATGGGTATGTTGCCATCAGCGAGCCTAAACGAAAGCAAATTCGGTCTGTACGAGCCAGCAGGCGGCAGTGCACCAGATATCGCAGGTAAGAACATCGCTAACCCAGTGGCGCAAATCCTATCAGCGGCACTGATGCTGCGTTACAGCCTAGGTGAAGAAACGGCGGCACAAGACATCGAAACGGCCGTTTCAAAAGCACTATCTGCAGGTGAGCTAACGGGTGACCTTGCCGGTGACAACCCAGCACTTACAACATCTGAGATGGGCGATAAGATCGCTGAGTACATCTTAAACTCTTAATACCGCACGATTTGATAATAATTATTTGCTCCTGATGAGCCGTTGTCGGGAGCTATACACGAGATAGCAAACAATGGGCAAAACACTATACGAAAAAGTCTACGACGCACACGTTGCCGTCGCAGCAGAAGGGGAAAACCCAATCTTATACATCGACCGTCACTTGGTACACGAAGTGACGTCTCCGCAAGCATTTGACGGCTTGCGTGAAAAAGGTCGTAAAGTGCGTCAGGTCAGCAAAACTTTTGCTACGATGGACCACAACGTTTCGACAACCACCAAAGACATCAACGCATCCGGTGAGATGGCACGTATCCAGATGGAAACGCTATCGAAAAACTGTGAAGAGTTTGGTGTTACGCTTTACGACATCAACCATAAGTACCAAGGTATTGTCCACGTTATGGGCCCAGAGCTTGGTATTACCCTACCGGGCATGACCATTGTTTGTGGTGACTCGCACACAGCTACACACGGTGCATTCGGCTCGCTGGCATTTGGTATTGGTACATCTGAAGTTGAGCACGTATTAGCAACTCAAACGCTAAAACAAGCGCGTGCTAAAACGATGAAGATCGAAGTGAAAGGCAAAGTGGCGCCGGGCATCACCGCTAAAGATATCGTGCTAGCGATCATCGGTGAAACCACAGCTGCTGGCGGTACAGGCTACGTGGTTGAATTCTGTGGTGAAGCGATCACCGACCTTTCAATGGAAGGCCGTATGACCGTATGTAACATGGCGATTGAGCTAGGTGCGAAAGCAGGGTTGATTGCGCCAGATGAAACCACATTCGAATACATTAAAGGCCGTAAATTCTCACCTCAAGGTTCGGACTTTGATGCAGCAGTAGAATACTGGAAGACGTTAAAAACTGACGATGAGGCTCAGTTTGATGCGGTTGTGACGCTAAACGCAGCAGATATTAAGCCACAAGTCACTTGGGGTACTAACCCAGGTCAGGTTATCGCGGTAGACCAACCGATCCCAGCACCAGAGAGCTTTGCCGATCCAGTAGAAAAAGCATCAGCAGAAAAAGCATTGGCTTATATGGGTCTAGAGGCGGGCAAATCATTATCTGATTACAACGTCGATAAAGTCTTCGTTGGTTCTTGTACTAACTCACGTATCGAAGACATGCGCGCAGCTGCTGAAATAGCGAAAGGTCGCAAAGTCGCATCTCACGTTCAAGCGCTAATCGTTCCTGGCTCTGAGCAAGTAAAAGCGCAAGCTGAAGCAGAAGGCTTGGACGTTATCTTTAAAGAAGCGGGCTTTGAGTGGCGCCTACCTGGTTGTTCAATGTGTCTAGCAATGAACAACGACCGTTTGGGTCCACATGAACGTTGTGCGTCTACTTCAAACCGTAACTTTGAAGGCCGCCAAGGTCGTGATGGCCGTACCCACCTAGTGAGCCCTGCGATGGCAGCGGCGGCAGCAATTGCTGGTCACTTTGTAGATATTCGTGAACTGGACTAAGGAGCAAACAAATGTCAGGCTTTAAACAACACACAGGCTTAGTTGTTCCTCTAGATGCAGCGAACGTAGATACTGATGCCATCATTCCAAAGCAGTTCCTGCAAAAGGTCTCTCGCCTAGGGTTTGGTAAGCACCTATTTCATGACTGGCGTTTCCTAGACGATGTTGGCGAACAACCGAACCCAGAGTTCGTGATGAACGCACCTCGCTACCAAGGTGCTTCTATCTTGCTAGCGCGTGAAAACTTCGGTTGTGGTTCTTCTCGTGAGCACGCACCGTGGGCACTGGCGGATTACGGCATCAAAGCGATGATCGCACCAAGCTTTGCCGATATTTTTTACGGTAACTCGATCAACAACCAAATGGTGCCAGTTCGTTTGACTGAGCAAGAAGTGGATGAAATCTTCCAGTTTGTTGAGGCTAACGAAGGCGCAGAAGTAGAAGTGGACCTAGAAGCGAATGTGGTTCGCGCCAACGGCAAAGAATATGGTTTTGAAATCGATTCGTTCCGTCGTCACTGCCTGCTAAACGGTTTGGACAATATCGGTCTTACCCTTCAACACGAAGACAAGATTGCCGAGTACGAGGCGAATATCCCGAGTTTCTTGAGCTAATTCAAATCGTAATTGAAACAAATACAAGGTTGGCATTGGCCAACCTTTTTTCTTTATATTCATTGTGCCAGGAAAGAAATCCCATCGTAGACAGGTCTACACTATCAACAAGGTTTAACCCAAAGGTCTCTCTATGAAGCGTCTGTTATTGCTATTGTGTGCTCTGGTTTCTTTCTCAACATTTGCCGCACCTAAATCCGACTTATGGCCGTATTGGAAACAATCAAATCAGGCTAATCAAAGTCAAATCTCTCATCAAGATTGGCAGCAATTGCTCGATGCTTATTTGGTTGAACAAGGCGAGAATACCTTGTTTCGTTATAGCCAAGTCACCTCTGCCGATAAAACTAAGCTGAAACAATACATCCAGCGTTTAGCAAAACTCGACCCTCTACAATACAACCAAGCAGAGCAATACGCCTATTGGGTGAACCTTTACAACGCCATCACGGTTGATCTGATTTTGGATAACTATCCTGTCGAATCGATAACCAAACTGGGCGGCTTATTTAGCTTTGGCCCTTGGGGAGATGATGTGGTCGAGATAAATGGGAAGAACTTGACTTTAAACGATATTGAGCATCGAATTTTGCGTCCAATCTGGAATGACCCAAGAACCCATTACGCGGTGAATTGTGCCAGCTTAGGTTGCCCAAATTTACAGACTCAAGCATTCACTGCCGACAACACTCAAGCCTTACTCGAAAGCGCTGCAAAAACATTTATCAACAGCAGTAAAGGCGTATCCATTCAAGGTAACACGGCACAGCTGTCTTCTATTTATGATTGGTTTGCAGAAGATTTTGGCGGTGAAAAGCAAGTATTCAACCATATTGCTCAATATACCCCTCAATACAAAAATTTCTCTGGCAACGTGAAATACGAATACGATTGGGACTTGAATCAAGCCAACTAAACTGGAGAGATTTGAGGTCAATTAGCGTTAGGATCATGATAGGCCAAAAGCTAAAGATACCGGCAACTCAAAGACTAAGACATGAAAAAAGGGCACTCTGTGCCCTTTTTTAAATCCAATACTTGATAGAAAACTTCCGGCTACTTAAAGCCTTTGACTTTCTTAATCAGATCGTAAGCGTTTTGAATCTCTTGCGACTTTTCTTTCGCAACGTTCATCATCTCTGGTGGCAAACCTTTAGCCATCAATTTATCTGGGTGATGTTCATTCATTAACTTACGGTAAGCACGTTTGACCGTTTTACCGTCCGCATCTGAAGAGACATCAAGGATTTTGTAGGCATCAGCCAGTTGATCCGCTTGTGAAGCTTGCTGCCAACCTGCACCTGAAGATTGATATTGCCCTTGTTGCTGGCCATGGAAGCCACCTTGGCTTTGGAAACGGAACGCCGCTTCTTGCATGTGCAGGCGACGCTCTAATTGCTCTGGAGAGAAACCCAAGCCACGGGCAATTTTATGCAGGACATTACGTTCACTCGGATGAATCGAGCCATCAGCAAAGGCTGCCGAGATTTGCAGTTCTAGGAAGAATTGCAGCAGGTCAAAGCGCCCTGCCGAAGAGATCTTCACACGAACCAACACATCCTCTAGTGGGAAATCGCTCTCTTTACCTTCACGAAAAGCATCTTGTGCAGCACGTCGTTGCTCTCCATGGAGGTTCATACGATCCATCATGGTCGAAGCCAATTGGATCTCTTCTTTGGTGACTTGACCTTTGGCTTTTGCCACGTGTCCCATTACTGCGAATGCAGCTTTAAAAAATTCTTCTTGGCGCTGAGCTTGGCTAGGCCCTTTACCGAAACCACCTGTAGAAAATCCAGCTTGGCTTAAACGGCGCGCTTTATCGAATTGGTGACCGATAAATAGGCCAAACAATAAACCGAATGGGCCACCGAGTAACAAGCCAAAAAAGGCACCCAAAATTTTGCCAAAAATATGCATTATGTGTTCTCTATCAATGAATTTTTATCGACGACGGCGGTCTTATAGTGCCGGACGCAACGATTTCCTTTATGATAATGGAATTAGTTTTTTTCAGATCAGGCTATTTAGCCTGGCTATCTTTGCAGCTATTTTATATCGGCATTATGCCACAGCGAATCCATGCTCTGGGATAATTGCAAACTATAGTTGATTCATTTGGCTATAACGCGAGGGTACAACAAGCCCTATAGCCATCGAGTAGCAGTGACACAGGAAAGTTCAATTCAATGCAACATTTCTCCCGCACATGTTTAGCGGCCTCTATCAGCACCGCCTTGTTTGTACCCACCACTCAAGCTGAAGCGAATATCAATGATAGTGTGCAGGAAATGCCCACCACAGATCAATGTTTGGTCGAAACAAGTGGTGAGGAGGACGCGCTTAACTCTGAAGTCGTCGTACAAGCAGACCGCTTACAAGCCATCAATGGCGACAAAGCTCAGTACTCTGGCAACGTTGAAGTAACGCAAGGCCCGAAGAAAATCACCGCGGATAGCGTAACACTTCACCAGCAAGACAACGTGGTTGTGGCCGAAGGTAACGTTACCTTCAACGATGGTAAAGTGAAAGCACGCTCTGACCGTGTGACCAACGACATCAACCAAGATACCTTCTCACTCGAAAACACCGATTATCAGTTCCTTTGCCAACAAGGTCGAGGTACAGCGGCATACATCGCACGTACTGGTCAGTCAGTGTATGAGCTAGAAGATGGTTCGATCACCTCTTGTCCTCAGGGTGATAACGCTTGGCGATTAGTTGCATCGGGCATCGATGTCGACCAAGACGAAGAGACAGCAACCCTGCACCACCCACGTTTCGAAATATTGGATGTGCCAGTTTTCTACGTACCGTATATGACCATGCCAATTGGCGACACACGTAAAACGGGTTTCCTATTCCCGTCTATGTCGTATGGCTCGAGTGATGGTATGGAGGTCGAGCTTCCATTTTACTGGAATATCGCGCCACAGTACGACATGACGATTACACCTATGTACATGCAAAAGCGTGGTAATAAGCTGGATACTGATTTCCGCTACCTAACCGATGGTTGGGGTGACGGTGAGATCAAAGGCGAATACATGGGCAGCGACAAAAAGTACGATGACGAGTCGCGCTGGGGTTACCAATTTAAGCACGACGGTATTATCAACAAGCAATGGGTGGTCAGCCTTGATTACTCCAAAGTGAGTGATATCGACTACTTCCGAGATCTAGATTCTGACATTGGTAACCGTGAAGATGGCCAACTGCTCCAAGAAGGTGAAGTGAAATATCGCTCAAACTTCTGGGATGCATCATTACGTGTCCGTGACTTCCAAATCCTACTAGAGGAAGACAACCAACCATACCGTCTTCTGCCTGAACTTGAGTTGAACTACTACACGCCACTGTGGGGTAACTACGTAAACTTCGATGTGAAGAGCCAACTTAGCCGCTTCGATACCGATGATACTGCGAAGCCAGATGCAACCCGTGTTCACGTCGAGCCAGGCATTACTATTCCTCTATCGAACTCTTGGGCAACTTGGACTACAGAAGCTCGCGTCTTGTCGACATACTACTCGCAAGACATAGAAGGACTGACTGATCCAGACCTACGTAATACACTGGATGAAAACGTGTCACGTGTCATTCCAGAATTCCGTACCCATGCGCGTATGTACCTCGAGCGTGATACAAGTTGGATTGAAGGCTATACCCAAACACTTGAGCCACAGTTGCAATACTTGTATGTGCCGGATGAAGACCAGAGCAACATCTACAACTACGACACCACCTTGCTGCAAACCGACTACTACGGTCTATTCCGCAGCCGTAAATACAGTGGTATCGACAAGATCGCTTCTGCAAACCAGTTAAGCTACGGTGCAAGTACTCGTTTCTTCGATGATGATTACAAAGAGCGATTGAACGTTTCGTTTGGTCAGATCTACTACTTCGACAAGAAGACCAAGCTCAGCAATAACCCAAGCATGCCTGATGAAACGTCAAACTACTCGTCATGGGCAATTGAAACCGATTTCAACTACAACGATTACCTGTTCTACCACGGTGGTCTCCAGTACGACATCGACTTGAGCTCAATGCAACTAGCAAACAGCACCTTGGAATACCAATTTAACGGCGGTTTTATTCAAGGTAACTACCGCTACGTAACGCGTGAGTACATCGAAGATACGATCATTGTCGAAAACCTAGATACGATCACTCGTAAAGGCATTTCACAAGCGGGTATCGTAGCGGCATACGAGTTCAACCCGAGCTGGTCTGCAAGCGGTCAGTACTACTACGACCTAAATGAAAATATTGATATGGAATGGCTAGCCAGCTTGCGCTACCAATCAGATTGTTGGTACTTCGGTCTAACCTACTCAAACCAACTATTGGGCTGGGATGAAAAAGCGATCGGTAGCGATGGTTCATCACCGAAATACGAAAATAACATCAGTGTTAACTTCGGTATTCAGGGTTTTGCAACCAACCAACGTGCAGATACCGCCGCGAAAGAACTTGATGGCTCAGACAATGCGATCAAATACGGCCGACCATTCTATTTGAACAATTAATCAAATTAAGCGTCTTACCTATAACAAGACGCTTAATCACTATTACTGACGGAATTTTTAATGAAAATTTGGAAATCACTCTTATTCACCGCCCTACTTTCTTGTGGTGTAACAGCAGCGCCAGTAGAGCTTGATAAGGTTGCAGTCATCGTAAACGATGGTGTGATTCTGCAAAGCGACATCGATACCGCGATGAAAACGCTTCAAGCAAACGCTCGCCAAAGTGGCAAGAGTCTACCTTCAGCAAGCGTGCTGAAAGACCAAGTGGTAGAAAAGCTTATTATCGACACGCTTCAAGGCCAAGAAGCTGAGCGTATCGGTGTACGTATCGATGACAACCGCCTCAATCAAGCGATTGCAGAGATTGCTCGCAACAACAACCAAAGCGTGGAACAGTTGGCAGCCTCTGTACAAGCAGAAGGTCTAAGCTACTCTGAATTCCGCGAACAGATTCGTAAAGAAATTGCCGCTTCTGAAGCGCGTAATGCACTGGTTCGTCGTCGTATCAACATTCTTCCTGCTGAGGTAGATAGCCTTGCAGACCAATTGGCGAAAGAAACTAACGCAACCGTTCAGTACAAGATTGGCCATATCCAACTTCGTTTCTCTGACGACAAAGACAAGTCAGAAGTCGAAGCAGAAGCCAATGCATTGGTTAAGAAACTCAAAGACGGTGCAGATTTCTCTGAAATGGCGTACACCTACTCAAAAGGCCCGAAAGCACTACAAGGTGGTGATTGGGGTTGGATGCGTAAAGAAGAAATGCCGACCATCTTTGCTGACCAAATCAAGATGCAAAACAAAGGCAGTATCATTGGCCCATTCCGCAGTGGCATCGGTTTCCACATCCTAAAAATTGAAGATGTGAAAGGTCTTGAAACCGTAGCGGTCACAGAGGTAAATGCTCGCCATATCCTTATCAAACCAACCGTTATCTTAAGTGACGATGGCGCGAAGAAAGAACTAAACGAGTTCATCCGCCGTATCAAAGCAGGTGAAGCGACCTTCGGCCAATTGGCAACGCAATACAGCCAAGACCCAGGTTCAGCCGCTCAAAATGGTGAACTGGGTTACCAAACACCTGACTTATACGTACCAGAATTTAAACACCAAGTAGAAACACTACCAGTAGGCTCAATCAGTGCACCGTTCAAAACCGTACACGGTTGGCACATTGTTGAAGTACTAGACCGCCGTCAAGTTGACCGCACAGACTCAGCAATGAAGAACAAAGCTTACCGCATTCTATTTAACCGTAAGTTTAATGAAGAAGCTGGCGCATGGATGCAAGAGCTACGCGCAAGCGCATTCGTTGAAATCGTGGATGACAATGATGGCAACTAATTCGATTCGTAGAATCGTCGTGACCTCAGGGGAACCTGCGGGCATCGGCCCTGATTTGGTGCTGGCCTTATCTAAGGAAGACTGGGCGCACCAAATCGTCGTATGTGCAGACAAAAATGTATTGGCAGAAAGAGCCAATCAACTTGGCATAAACGTTCAACTGTTTGATTACAATCCAGAAGAAGCACCCAAAGCGCAACAAGCTGGCACCCTAATCGTAGACCACATCGAAATCGCAGAGACTGCGGTGGCAGGTCAACTTAATGAAGCCAACGGCCACTACGTATTAAAAACGCTAGAAAGAGCCGCTTTGGGCTGTATGAATGATGAATTTGATGCTATTGTCACCGGCCCTGTACATAAGGGGGTGATAAATCGCTCAGGTGTAGCGTTCAGTGGACATACTGAATTCTTCGCCGAGAAGTCCAACACACCGTTGGTCGTGATGATGCTAGCCACTGAAGGCCTGCGAGTTGCTCTAGTAACAACGCATATCCCTTTGGCTTACGTATCTAAAGCCGTCACGGAAGAGCGATTAGAAAAAATCATCGATATTCTTCATAAAGATCTTGTAGAAAAATTTGCCATCTCGCAGCCAAACATCTATGTTTGCGGGCTAAATCCACATGCGGGAGAAGATGGCTGTTTGGGTCGCGAAGAGATCGAGACCATCACTCCGACATTGGAAAAGATTCGACAAGAAAAAGGAATCAATCTGTTCGGCCCATTGCCGGCAGACACCATTTTCAATGAAAAGTATTTAAACGATGCTGATGCTGTTTTAGGTATGTACCACGATCAAGTGTTGCCAGTATTAAAATACAAAGGCTTTGGTCGTTCAGTAAACATTACGCTTGGTCTACCATTTATAAGAACCTCGGTGGATCACGGTACTGCATTAGAGCTGGCAGGGACAGGTCAAGCGGATACAGGGAGCTTCCGAACAGCGCTCACGCATGCGATAGAATTGGTAGAGAAGAAACAATGAGAAATGATGTCCATTTAGGACACAAAGCGCGTAAACGTTTTGGTCAAAACTTCCTGAACGATCCATACATTATTGACGGTATCGTATCAGCAATTAACCCAAGACCAGGTCAGAACCTTGTTGAGATCGGCCCGGGCCTTGGTGCAATTACCGAACCTGTTGGCCGCGAAGTCGATAAGTTCACGGTTATCGAGTTAGACCGAGATCTAGCAGAGCGTCTACGCAACCACCCAGAATTGGCTGACAAGCTTACAATTCATGAAGGCGATGCAATGCGCTTTGACTTCACTCAGTTGGTGAAGCCAAACAACAAGCTACGTATCTTCGGTAACTTGCCATACAACATCTCTACACCATTGATGTTCCACTTATTTGAATTCCATAAAGACATTCAAGACATGCACTTTATGCTTCAAAAAGAAGTGGTAAATCGTTTGGCAGCAGGTCCTGGTAGCAAAGCTTACGGCCGTCTAACGGTTATGGCTCAATACTACTGTAAAGTTGTGCCTGTACTAGAAGTACCACCAACGGCGTTTGTTCCGCCACCAAAAGTAGACTCTGCTGTTGTTCGTCTTGTGCCTTACGAAGAGCTGCCACATCCTGCAAAAGATTTGCGTTTGCTGGAGCGAGTATGTCGTGAAGGCTTTAACCAACGCCGTAAAACAGTACGTAACTGTTACAAAGCACTGATCAGTGCAGAAGTGTTGGAAGAGCTTGGTGTAAACCCAAGCATGCGTCCAGAGAACCTGACGCTACAACAATTCGTCGCCATGGCGAACTGGCTCGCGGATAACCCGCAGCACTAAGAACTCAAACGATAAGCCAAACCCCTGCCGGTTTGGCTTATTATTATTGGGATATTACGTTTCTCGAGGAGTGCACATGGACGTCATTCAACCCTGCATCAAAATTCAAGTTCATACCAAATACATTGAAGAACAGTCCAACCCTGAACTGCAACGCTACGTTTTTGCTTACGTCATTACGATAAAAAACCTCAGCCAACAAACCGTGCAATTAATCAGCCGACGCTGGTTGATTACCGATTCCAATGGCAAGCAAATGACCGTAGAAGGCGAAGGTGTCGTCGGTCAGCAACCTTTTATTTCCGGTAGCGACGAATACACCTACAGTAGTGGCACCGCACTTGAGACGCCGGTTGGAGTAATGCAAGGACACTACATTCTGCTGGATGAAAAGGGCAATGAATTTATCACCGAGATCGACCCGTTCCGTTTGGCGATACCAAACGTGTTAAATTAATCAGGAGACTCAGTGGCTACCTATATTGTTGGTGATATCCAAGGCTGTTTTGATGAACTACAACAACTGCTAGAGCAAGTCAATTTTTCTGCGTCACATGACCAACTTTGGTTGGCTGGCGACCTTGTCGCTCGAGGGCCTAAGTCTTTAGAGACATTGCGCTTTGTTAAGTCTCTTGGTGACAGCGCAAAAGTCGTTTTGGGTAACCATGACTTGCACCTAATGGCCGTTTCTCAAGGGCTAAAAAAGGTCAAAGACAAGGATAAGACCGCGCCAATCTTCTCTGCTCCAGACAAAAAAGAACTGCTGACTTGGCTATCACAACAACCACTGTTGGCAGAACACGATGACTTTGTCATGTGTCATGCAGGCATCTCTCCACTATGGGATCTTGATACTGCTAGAAACTGTGCACGTGAAGTGGAAGCGATCATTCGAAGTAAACAATTGCCTTGGCTGCTAGAAAACATGTACAGCAACCAGCCTGATCTCTGGGATGAATCCCTTTCAGGACTCGACCGCTATCGCTACACCATCAATACATTTACTCGGATGCGTTTTTGCTTCCCTGATGGTCGCTTGGATATGGATTGCAAACTACCACCGCAAGAGGTCTCGGAAGATGAGCTCGTGCCGTGGTTCAAACTGCCGCAACGTGTTCCTTTAGAAAAAGCGGTGTTGTTTGGCCACTGGGCTGCACTGCAAGGTCATATAGATGAAAACATCATTGGTCTTGATACTGGCTGCGTTTGGGGAGGCTCGCTCACTATGATTCGTTGGGAAGACAAGCAAGTTTTCACTCAACAAGCACTCAGTTAACAGCCCCGATTGCCTGACTAGAAAACAAAAAGCACCGCATTTGCGGTGCTTTTCTCATTCTATTCGATTACTTTTCTAGAACGGTAAAACGCATGTTGTAAGCGTTTTTCTCATCCGCTTGATACGCTTCAGAGTATGTTTCCTTAAACTCATTCCCCCAATCAGGGAACTGAGTATCGCCCTCAATTTCGGCTTCAATATGCGTGACATACAGTTTGTTAGCCATCGGTAAACACGCAGCATAAATCGCTCCACCACCAATGATCATCACTTCTTCCAATTCACCAGCAATCTCAAGCGCTTGCTCGATCGACGTAACGGTCGTGACACCTTCAATGGAAAGTGAAGCATCACGGCTGATGACAATATTCAAACGGCCAGGTAAAGGACGTCCGATTGATTCATAAGTTTTACGTCCCATCACAACAGGCTTACCCATTGTACAGCGCTTAAACCATGCAAAATCTGCCGGAAGATGCCAAGGCATCTGGTTGTCTTTACCGATGATTCGGTTGTCTGCCATCGCGGCAATCATGCTGATGATCATACTGTGTCCTTAAACTATTGGTCGACGGCGATAGAATAGCAGCCCCGGAACCGCCAAGCCAACGGCTAAGCCTGCAATAATAAACATCGCTTTAAGAAAGTTTTCCATACACGTCGCAATAAGTTCAGGTGAGTAACCCAAATGGTTTATCTCCACCATGGCAATCATGGCCTTGTATGCGAATACTCCCGGTACCATAGGGATTAAAGCAGCCACAGTGAAGACTTTTGGGTGGGCAAGAAAACGATGAGACCAGTGAACACCGATTAAACCTACTAACGTCGCCGCAAAAAACGTTGCCCACTCAATTGGCAAGCCGAAGTGCATCATTAAATAGCGGCTGCCGTGACCAATCGCACCGCCTATCGCGCAGTACTTCAGCGCCTTCTGTGGCACATTAAACACCATTGCAAAACCAACGGCAGGAATAGCGGCAAAGAACATATCGTTTAAGAGCCCTAAGGCCAAATCAAACACACTCATTAGCTTATCCATCCCCAGATACCGGTGACTTCCATCGCCGCTACAATGCCAAGGCAAGTTGCGAGAGTAAGCAAACTCGCCATAGTGAATCGTGCAATGCCCATGTTGATATGGCCTTTCAGCATATCTGCGACCGAGTTAATCAATGGAAAACCAGGAACCAGCATTAATACTGAGGATGCCATCGCAACGGTTGGCAAGTTACCAATGTCAAAAATCACCGCTTGAGCAGAGATTAGTGTGGTCACAAACGCCGTGATAGCGAAGTTGAGAAGAGGATTAAAGTGGCGATGGCCAATTTCTTGTCGAACGATCATACCGCCAGCAGAAGCAAGAAACGTCATGACAAACACACCTAAGTCTCCACCAGCCAGATGACTGAAAGCCGCACAAGAAAGACCGATCATGAACACCACCAACCAACGGTTATAGCGCTCAGGGCTAATGGTGTTGAGTTTCTTCTGCGCCATTCTCACATCGAGCAAGCCGCGCTCCATCATGATACAAATGCGTTGGATCTGGGTGATCACTCGCATGTTGATCCCGCGATCGGCGCAACTTCTGGTTGTTGTAATGCAGTGATCGTCTTTGACTGTCGTGACCACCAAAGCATTCGTAGATAATGCCACTGCCACTTCGCTGACACCACAGGCAATACCGATGCGCTGCATGATGTCACTCACAAGCGTGCTCTCTGCCCCGTGGGCTAATAGCATTTGCCCAGCTTGGGCAACAAGCCGAGAAATGGCCCTTTGGTTGGATGCCGTCGTTGCACAAGACGGTATAACTTCCGATGTCATAAATACTTCCTAAGTCCGTTAAGCTCATTATTGTGCCGCAAATCACATCGTCTAAACATGATTTAGATACAAAAAAAGCCGCAATAAATATTGCGGCTTAATGAATTAGCTAGCGATTAGTCGCGGACGTAAACAACGTGACCGTCGTCTTCTTCATCGTCCCAATCATCCCAATCGTCGTCATCTTCTTCAGTGATAACGTCTTTGCCAGCGATCGCGTCTTTATGGTAGTCATCCCACATGAAGTTCACTTTATCTTCTTCAGCAACTTCTTCCTCTTCACGAGGTAGGTTTTCCATAAAGTCAGCTAACTTGTAGCAAAGCTCTTTTGTACCGTTACGGTTGATCGCCGAGATCTTAAAGTACTCGTCTTCCCAACCTAGCGCATCCAAGATCTCTTGGATCTTTTCATTCGCTTCTTCTTCTGGCATCAGATCCGTTTTGTTGAAGACTAGCCAACGAGGTTTGCCTGCTAGTTTTTCACTGTACTGCTCCAGTTCATCAATGATGGTTAGGGCATTTTGAATTGGATCTGACTGATCGATAGGCATGATATCAATCATGTGAAGCAATACGCGGCAACGCTCTAGGTGCTTAAGAAAGCGAATACCTAGACCAGCACCGTCAGCTGCGCCTTCGATGAGACCAGGAATGTCTGCAACCACAAAGCTCTTCTCAGGAACCACACTCACCACACCCAAGCTTGGGATTAACGTAGTAAATGGGTAATCTGCTACTTTTGGTTTTGCTGCTGATACTGCGCGGATAAAGGTTGATTTACCTGCGTTAGGTAGACCAAGCATACCAACATCAGCCAATAGCAATAGCTCTAGACGGATTTCACGGATTTCACCTTTAGTACCCAGCGTTCTCTGACGAGGAGCGCGGTTTACTGAAGATTTAAAACGCGTGTTACCAAGACCGTGCCAGCCGCCTTTAGCGACCATCACTTTCTTACCGTGTTCTGCTACTTCTGCAACGATTTCATTGGTATGGATATCAACTGCGCGAGTACCTACTGGCACGCGAAGTGTGATGTCTTTACCACGTTTACCAGTACAGTTACCGCCGCGACCGTTTTCACCGCGTTCTGCTTCGTAAAAGCGTTGGAAACGGTAATCGATCAGGGTATTTAGGTTTTCATCGGCTTGGATGTATACATCACCACCATCACCACCGTCGCCACCATCTGGGCCACCTTTAGTGATGAATTTTTCACGCCAGAAACTTACAACGCCGCTACCGCCGTCACCAGCCTGAACTTTTACTACCGCTTCATCTACGAACTTCATCTTTTACTCCGACTACTTCGTGCGTGGATTAAATCTGACTTGTCATCAAACAATTTTAGCAGATGACAGATCTAAGCTCCCAGATACCCACCGATCGGGGTCAGGACGAGAAACTTCGATATGTCGACTGCTACAAATAAAAAACCCCGCCGAATCGGCAGGGCTTTTGAATTCAGCTTTAAAGCTTTGGTAATTAACCTAAAAGGTAAAATTACTCAGCTTCGATGCTTACAAACTTACGGTTCTTAGGACCTTTAACCTCGAACTTCACTTTACCTTCAGTAAGAGCGAATAGAGTGTGGTCTTTACCGATACCTACGTTGTTACCAGCGTGGAACTTAGTACCACGTTGACGAACGATGATGTTACCTGCAAGAACAGATTCACCACCGAAACGCTTAACACCTAGACGTTTGCTTTCTGAATCGCGGCCGTTACGAGTAGAACCACCAGCTTTTTTGTGTGCCATTGTTAAACTCTCCTAATAGATTAAGCGTTGATACCAGTGATCTTCACTTCAGTGAACCACTGACGGTGACCCTGTTGCTTACGAGAGTGCTTACGACGACGGAACTTAACGATTTTAACTTTATCGCCACGACCGTGTTGTACAACTTCAGCAACAACTTTGCCGCCCTCTACAAGAGGAGCACCAACTTTGATGTCTTCGCCGTTAGCAACAAGAAGAACTTTATCAAATTCTACAGTTGCACCAGTTTCAACGTCTAATTTCTCTAAACGAAGAGTTTGACCTTCGCTTACACGGTGTTGTTTACCACCAGATTGGAAAACAGCGTACATATTTTACTCCGCTTTTTCCGCACAGCCTTTTCATGAGGGTGTGCGCTAAACTAATCATCAATAGGGCGCAGATTCTACAGAAGAGATGCCCCTATGACAAGCCATATTTTGAAAAAATTGGCGAAAAGCTAATCGCCAAAGAAAAGTGCGGCAATCATGCCCTTTAGTAATGTATTAATCAACGTTTTTTAGTGTATTATTCGACAATTATATAAATCGAATAAGCCTTGCAGGGTCTAACTTCAGCCGGATATACGATGGATTTTAAAACTATCCAAGCGCTTACTGCCGATGACATGGCAAAAGTGAATGAAACAATTCAAGCCCAACTAAATTCTGATGTCTCTTTAATCAACCAGCTCGGTTTCTATATCGTAAGTGGTGGAGGCAAACGCTTAAGACCACTTCTGGCGATATTGTCAGCACGTGCTCTTGGTTACCAAGGTAACGGCCATACTATGGCGGCGGCGTTTATCGAGTTCATCCATACAGCCACTCTGCTGCACGATGATGTAGTTGATGAGTCAGACATGCGTCGTGGTAAAGCGACGGCGAACGCTGCATTTGGTAATGCGGCGAGCGTATTAGTTGGGGACTTTATTTACACTCGCTCATTCCAAATGATGACTGAGCTAGGATCAATGAAGATCCTTAAACTAATGAGTGATGCAGTAAATGTGATCGCAGAAGGTGAAGTTCAGCAGTTAATGAACTGCAATGATCCTGACACCACTGAAGAAAGCTACATGCAGGTCATCTACTCGAAAACGGCTCGTCTGTTTGAGTCGGCAACGCAAATTGGTGCGATCTTAAATGACGCACCAGAAAACGTAGAAGTTGCGCTGCAAAACTACGGTAAATATCTGGGTACCGCATTCCAACTTATCGATGACGTTATGGACTATACGTCTGACGGTGAAGACATGGGTAAGAATGTTGGCGACGACCTAGCAGAAGGCAAACCAACGCTCCCTCTTTTGCATGCGATGCGTAATACAACACCAGAGAACACAGCGATGATTCGTGAAGCAATCGAGAAAGCCAACGGCATGGATCGATTAGAAGACATCTTAGCAGTCATGCA
Organism: Vibrio sp. D173a; assembly: GCF_030248475.1. NCBI lineage: Bacteria > Pseudomonadati > Pseudomonadota > Gammaproteobacteria > Vibrionales > Vibrionaceae > Vibrio > Vibrio sp. D173a. Next base: position 63,887 of record NZ_JAHGAH010000016.1, on the reverse strand, counting down.
AGAAGCTGGTTCTCTTGAGTACACGACACAAAAAGCACTAGAAGAAGCTGATAAAGCGATTGCTGAGCTGTCTGTACTGCCTGAATCCGATTATAAGCAAGCATTGGTTACTCTCGCTCACATGGCCGTGAAGCGAACTAGCTAAGGCTGAATAGAAAGACCCTAAAGTAAAAAGGAAGAGCTGAGCTCTTCCTTTTTGTTATCTGTGGTTTGTTGGATGGGTGTTAGACCTAGTAGTACTGATCACAATTACCATGTAGTTGAGGGTTGTCTTCGATCTCGTCAAAGCTTACCGCCAATTGCTCTTCCGAGCCCTGCTTAGCCAACAATACCGTTTCTGCTTCTTGGTCAACCACTAAGATAGTTCCTACCCCTTGCTGACACTCTACAACCATACCTTTACGGATTCGACTCGCTTCCATCATCTTCTCCTTCACAAAGTGGCCTGATACTGACTCTGTTACGCACATTGGGATGAAAGGATCAAAAAAGCCGATCGTACGATCGGCTTTCTTCTTTTATATGGCTTCTACAGAGGAAGAAGCTTACTTGGCAAACTCAACACCAATGTTAATGTCGCCATTTAGCGTTTCTAACATACCGTCAAGCGCAGACTTTTCGTAGTCGCTCAATGCGCCGTAGCTTAGTACTTCTTCTACGCCGTCTTTACCTAGCTTCACAGGTTGTGCGAAGTATGATGCATGCTCGCTGTCGCCTTCAACGTAAGCACACTCAACCACGCCTTCTTCACCTTGAAGAGCGCGAACTAGCGCTAGACCAAAGCGACACGCCGCCTGACCCATAGATAGAGTTGCGCTACCGCCACCCGCTTTCGCTTCTACAACTTCTGTACCTGCGTTCTGGATACGCTTCGTTAGCGCTTCCACTTCTTCAGCAGTAAACTCAACGCCTTCAACTTGAGAAAGCAGAGGAAGAATGGTTACCCCAGAGTGGCCACCGATCACAGGAACGCGAACGTCACCTGGATCTTTGTCTTTCAGCTCTGCGACGAATGTTTCTGAACGGATAACGTCTAGTGTTGTTACACCGAACAGTTTGCGTTTATCGTAAACGCCCGCTTTTTTCAGAACTTCAGCAGCGATTGGCACTGTCGTGTTAACTGGGTTAGTGATGATACCTACACATGCTGTAGGACACACAACGGCGATCTTTTCTGCTAGCGATTTAACGATACCAGCATTTACATTGAACAGATCCGCACGATCCATACCAGGCTTACGAGCTACACCAGCAGAGATCAGTACTACGTCTGCACCTTCAAGTGCAGGCGTTGGATCTTCACCAGCGTAACCTTTGATAGAAACCGGAGTTGGGATATGGCTAAGATCAGCAGCCACACCAGGAGTTACTGGAGCAATATCGTATAGGGCTAAATCAGAACCTGCAGGAAGGCGGTTCTTAAGTAGAAGGGCCAGGGCTTGACCGATGCCACCTGCGGCACCAATAACGGCTACTTTCATGTAGTTCTCCTTGAGAGTATTTCTCTTATAAACGTATTCGTCGGGTATTTTGTAACCAGCTGAAACAAAGCTATCGGAATCACAACTTGATTACAATCAATTAACGTCAGCTTTGCGACCTCGCGCAACTCAGTGTTACCGTGCTACAAACAGAGCGCTGATTATTCGGTTATTCTGTTGAAATGACAAGAAATTCAGTGCAATAAATAGGTCAGTATTTTTACACATAAAGAACCCTGTCCTGTATAGGGTTTACAGTGATGGAATTAACATATTACCGTGACTTTTTGGCACTGCATGAATATATATGCGAGAATATGCAAAATTTCTGACCCTTGAATAAGAGAATCATAACGACTATGCGCAATTCAGAAAAACAAGATAACTTAGTTCGCGCTTTTAAAGCCTTATTAAAAGAAGAGAGCTTCGGTTCACAGGGCGAGATCGTAGATGCACTAAAACAACAAGGTTTTGAAAGCATCAACCAATCTAAAGTCTCCCGTATGCTGACAAAGTTTGGTGCGGTTCGTACACGTAATGCAAAAATGGAGATGGTTTACTGTCTACCAGCAGAATTAGGTGTACCTACAGTGAGTAGCTCTCTACGTGAGTTGGTCTTAGATATCGACCATAATGCAGCATTAGTAGTCATCCACACTGGCCCTGGTGCAGCTCAATTGATTGCCCGCCTACTGGATTCTTTGGGTAAATCTGAGGGTATTCTTGGCGTAGTAGCAGGCGATGACACCATCTTCATTACCCCAACAATGCCAGTTTCTACAGAACAATTGTTCAAGTCAGTGTGTGAACTTTTCGAATACACAGGCTAAGTAACTGTTTGTGGGCTATGAAATTCGTTGAGTTTTGTAGCCCATGAAAAATGTAAATTTTTTGATTTCTCAGGCTATTTTTTTACCCGCCACTTTTGTGATTAACATCACGCTATTGATTTTTTAATACTCCTATCAAAACCAATCATAAGTATTTGTTCTGGAAAGAATTACACATCAAATTCATCTCCGACACTTTTCGCAGGATTTAGACTTATTCGCTATAAGTTTTAACAATCGGATAATTTTCTGCCAATTTTTTGTTATGATTCGCTCGCTTTTTCAAACGATTGGATTGGAAAAGATGCCGTTTCCGAATAGGAAACTCCTGAAATAATTTAAGGTTATTTCCGGGTTAATAATGAATATAAGGAAGGAAATTCATGGCATTTAACAAACTTCTAAAAGTAGGCGCTATCGCTGCAGCAGTTATGGGCGCAGGCGCAGTTAACGCTCAAGAGTTTATTACTATCGGTACTGGCTCTGTTACAGGTGTTTACTACCCTACTGGTGGTGCTATTTGTAAATTGGTAAACAAAGGTCGTAAAGATCACAACATTCGTTGTTCAGTAGAATCGACTGGCGGCTCAATTTACAACGTCAACACTATCCGTGCTGGCGAGCTAGACTTTGGTATCGTGCAATCGGATTGGCAATACCATGGCTATAACGGTACGAGCAAGTTTGCTGAACAAGGCCCGTACAAAAAGCTACGTGCAATGTTCTCTCTTCATACAGAACCTTTTAACATTATCGCACGTGCAGATTCTGGTATCGAAAACGTTCAAGACCTTAAAGGTAAACGTGTCAACATCGGTAACCCAGGCTCTGGTGACCGCGCGACAATGGGTGTAGTGATGGATGCAATGGGCTGGACAAACGACAGCTTCAAACTGGCATCTGAGCTAAAAGGCTCTGAGCGTTCACAAGCACTATGTGACAACAAGATCGATGCATTCATCTACATGGTTGGTCACCCGAACGGTTCAATCAAAGAAGCAACAACCTCTTGTGATGCAAAACTTGTCCCAGCGACAGGCGCAGAAATCGAAAAGATCGTTGCTAACAACCCTTACTACGCATTCAGCACAGTACCTGCTGGCATGTACCGTGGTACAGATAAAGACGTAAACAGCTTCGGTGTTGCGGCGACAATGGTAACGACCTCTGATGTTTCAGATGACGTCGCTTACAATGTTGCAAAAGCAGTATTCGAAAACTTCGACACATTCAAACGTCTACACCCTGCATTTGCAAACCTGAAGAAAGAAGACATGGTGAAAGCTGGCCTTTCTATCCCTCTTCACCCAGGTGCGGAAAAATACTACAAAGAAGTAGGTCTGCTTAAGTAAGCAACTACTGACTTCAAGCTCGGGCAGAAAAGGATGGTTTTCTGCTTGATTAAGTATGCTGGTAACGATCGTTTGCCAGCATGCTTTGTTCAACTTGCATAATGCAATCTGCCGATTTCTTTCAGAAGTCGCGCTCACACCTAAAAAAAGAAACCGCACATTTCCTTTGCCCACAAATCAATGGGTTACAGATTTGTAGCGATTCACTCGAAAGCAAACTTCGCTCTATTCACTACACTGTTATAGCGAAGCGGGGTTCTCGATACACAATACAGACAGGACCATCAATAATAAGGAAAAAGTACATGGCGACGAACAACACTCCGTCACAAGATGTGCAAGAAATGGTGGCTCAGGCAGACACAGGTGCGCGTAGCCCAATGGGCTTGCAAGGTAGAATCTTATGGTTCGTACCACTGTGCTGGTCGCTATTTCAATTATGGTATGCCTCTCCGCTACCATTTATTTTTAATTTTGGCGTACTCAACGATACTGAAGCGCGAGCAATTCATTTAACTTTTGCCACTTTCCTCGCTTTCACTGCTTATCCAGCAATGAAGAACTCTCCGCGTGACCATATCCCATTAATCGACTGGGCATTGGCATTAGCGGGGAGCTTTGCTGCAGCTTATATTTATATTTTCTATACCGAACTGGCCGGGCGCTCTGGTGCACCGACAACCGTTGACATCGTAGTCTCAGTAACGGGTATGGCTCTATTGCTTGAAGCAACGCGTCGTGCACTGGGTCCACCGTTGATGGTCGTTGCCGCAGTATTTCTGACCTACACCTTTGCCGGTCCATATATGCCAGATGTTATTGCTCATAAAGGTGCAAGCTTAAACAAAGCAATGTCACACTTATGGCTAACCACAGAGGGTGTATTTGGTGTTGCACTTGGCGTATCGACTTCGTTTGTATTCTTGTTCGTACTTTTCGGTGCAATGCTAGAACGCGCGGGCGCAGGTGCTTACTTCATTAAAGTAGCCTTCTCACTGCTTGGTCACATGAAGGGCGGTCCTGCAAAAGCGGCTGTCGTTGCATCCGGCCTATCTGGTCTGGTTTCGGGCTCATCCATCGCAAACGTAGTAACCACAGGTACATTTACGATTCCGCTGATGAAGCGAGTAGGCTTCCCGGGAACAAAGGCAGGTGCGGTTGAAGTTGCTGCGTCGACGAATGGCCAGCTAACGCCGCCTATCATGGGCGCTGCGGCCTTCCTAATGGTTGAATATGTTGGTATCTCTTACGTTGAGGTAATCAAAGCAGCCCTACTTCCTGCACTTATTTCCTACATCGCTCTGATTTACATCGTTCACCTTGAAGCATGTAAAGCAGGCATGACCGGCCTTCCTCGTCGCCACAACCCAACCATGCTACAAAGCCTATTGTCATTTACTGGCACTATCCTTGGCTTGTGCGTCATCAGCGCCTTGGTTTACTACGGTGTGGGTTGGACTAAAGACGTATTTGGCGATGCTGCAACAACCATCGTAACCATCGCCCTACTAATTGCTTACGTCGGTCTGGTGAAGATTTCAGCGAATCACGTGAAAGACGGCGCAATTGAAATTGATGCAGAACTCACAGAGGTTCCAGATCCAGGCCCAACGATTAAATCTGGTCTGCACTATCTGCTACCAATCGTTGTGCTGGTTTGGTGTTTGACTGTAGAACGCTTCTCACCGGGTCTGTCAGCATTCTGGGCAACCGTGTTCATGATCTTTATCTTGCTAACGCAGCGCCCACTGATTGCTTTGCTATCAAAACAAGGTGACTTGGTTGAGCAGACCAAAGACGGTTTTGTTGATCTCGCAGAGAGTTTGGTATCTGGTGCGCGCAACATGATCGGTATCGGCGTGGCAACCGCTGCAGCAGGTACGGTAGTTGGTGTGGTCACCTTGACTGGTATCGGCTTGGTTATGACAGACTTCGTCGAGTTCATCTCTGGCGGTAGCATCATCCTTATGTTGCTGTTTACGGCAGTAATCAGCTTGATCCTGGGTATGGGTCTGCCAACGACGGCAAACTATATCGTGGTATCAACGCTAATGGCACCGGTTATCGTAACTCTGGGTGCGGCTCATGGCCTGATCATCCCACTGATTGCGGTGCACTTATTTGTGTTCTATTTCGGTATCCTTGCAGATGATACGCCTCCTGTAGGTTTAGCTGCCTTTGCCGCTGCCGCAATTGCTAAGTCAGATCCAATTCGTACGGGTATTCAAGGCTTTACCTACGATATTCGAACCGCAATTCTGCCATTCATGTTCGTCTTCAACACTCAACTCTTATTGATGGGCATTGATTCATGGTGGCATCTAGCGTTAACCGTGATCTCTTCCATTATTGCGATGTTGATCTTCTCCGCGGCAACACAAGGTTGGTGGTTCACTCGTAACAAGTGGTGGGAAACGATCCTACTATTAGTATTAACCTTCTCGTTCTTCCGCCCTGGTTTTTGGTGGGACATGCTCTACCCAGCGAAAGTTCTTTCCCCTGGTGTTGAGATAGCTCAAATCACAGAAGGGTTAAATGTAGGAGAATCCATAGAGTTACGTGTCGCTGGAGAAAACCTTGAAGGTGACTACGTTGAAAAAACGGTACGTCTTCCGTTCGAAGATAAAGCGGTAACCGCTGAAGAACGACTTTCTTCAATGGGCCTAATGCTGACCGAGAACGACGGTAAAATGATCGTAGACATGGTTGAATTTGGCAGCCCGGCAGAATCTTCAGGAATCGACTTCGATTGGGAGATCAAATGGGTAGTTCAAGATGCTGAACGACCAATGAAAGAATGGGTATTTGTGCCTTGTTTGATGATTTTGCTGGTACTTGCCCTGAACCAAAAACGTCGTGCTCGTAAGGAACAGCTGAGCGCATAACCGATTTGGCCCCGAGGATAAGGGGCCTTAATGAGAGACATTGAATGTACAAACAAATTCTTGTTCCGGTTGATCTAAATGACCAAGGCTTTTCTGACCGTGCCGTTGAATTAGCAGTATGGCAGGCAAAGCAAGCCAATGCTGAAGTTCACTTGCTTACTGTCTTACCTGGTATTCATATGTCGATGGTCGCGACTTACTTCCCGAAAGACGCGGCGGCAAAAATGAAGCAAGATGTGAAGCAACAGCTCAAAGCCTTTGCAGACCAACATATCGATGATGAAGTCATTTACAAAGTCCACGTGGCAGAAGGCAAAGCGTATGCAACCATCCTTGATTACGCTGAACGCTTAGGTGCTGACCTTATCATTATGCCAAGCCACAAACGCTCAAAGATCAACAAAGTGATGCTGGGCTCTGTAGCAAGCAAAGTCGTTGAGAACTCACCAATCAACGTTATGGTAGTGAAGCCTCAAGGCTAATACGCTCATTCAAACTCCCAAAACCAAAAAAGGTTGATGCTTGCATCAACCTTTTATTTTTCTATCTCAGGGTAATCACCCTGCCGCTTTAACAAAAACCTTCAATGCAGTACTGCTATGTTGAGCGTTAAGCTCACCAATCTCTCCTGCAGCTTCAACCTGACCACCAGCCACAAAAGCAAAATGACTAGCAATCGCTCTGGCGTCACTCAAATGGTGCGTCACCATCAATACTGTAATGCCGCGCTCAGCAGCCAACTGTTTAACCAGTGTCAGCATCTCTTCTCTCAATACTGGGTCTAACGCAGAAAAAGGTTCATCGAGTAACCACATTGGGTGCGGCTGAACAAAACAACGCGCAAGTGCCACACGCTGACGCTGACCACCAGAAAGATGTTCAGGTAAACGGTCCAGATACTCAGCAACCCCGACTTGCTTCGCCGCTTGCTCAACAAGCAGTTTTTGGTCTGCAGTGAGCTTTAAACCCGGATGTAAACCCAAACCAATATTGTCCCTTACTGACAGGTGAGCAAACAGATTATGCTCTTGGAACAGCATTGAAAACGGACGCTGATACGGCTCTTTACGCACGATAGACTCACCATCAACCAGAATATCGCCATGGTCTGGATTAATAAAACCAGCAACTAACGCCAATAAGGTTGATTTGCCCGCCCCACTCGGCCCCATCAGTGAAACGATTTGTCCACGCTGAATAGCTAACTCAAAACGAAACAGTTCACGTTGATAGGTGTACTGCACATCATCCAACACTAACATTACGCTCTCTCCTTCGTTTTCAACACTTTCTCAATCACCGCAAAACAGCCGACGCTGAGTAACAGCAAAGTAACCGATACCACGGCAGCGGCATCCATTTGATAACTGCCCAGCAGTTGGAATAGATACAGCGGCAAGGTTCTAAATTCTTGCCCGCCAAACAAGGCAATCGCACTTAAGTCGCCAATTGCAAACATAAAACTGATAGCAAAAGCATGGGCAAACGGCTTGCGCAGCGCTTGCCATTCCACGACTTTAAATCGTTGCCAACCACGCATGCCTAAGCTGGCACACACGTACTGATACTGCTGCTCAATGTGCAACATAGGTTGAGATAAAGTCTTAATGACATATGGCAATGCCATCAAGCCATTAACTAAGATGACCACAAAAAACGCCAAGCTGAATACATCGGTAAACGATCGCAGTAATAGGAACAATCCGGTGCTAATCACCAATCCCGGCGTTACTAAGATAATGGTTCCAATCAGCTCAATTTGATCGGCGCGAGTATTTTTATACTGCAATCGCCAACGTCGACTGGTCAGCAGAATCGACACACCAGCAGCAACGGCAAGAGAGCTCGCCTGTACCGCAACTTTGAGTGAATTGAACAGTGCAGACCAAAAGCGCTCATCGGTCAGTACCGACCAAACTTGCTGGTTGATACCACTGAACACCACCATCATAAGTGGCGGTATTACTAGTAAAAAGGCACCCATGATCCAAAAGCTATCCCAAGCTTTTGACCACCCATGATCCTTCGTTAAATATTGCTGTACCGATGTACTGCTAGCGCTTACTGAGACTGGCTTCGTCAACTTCTGCACGCCAATCGCTAACAAGCCACATAGTAGCATTTGCCACAGTGCCAAAAGTGCCCCAGCCTGCAGATCAAAATCGAACTTAATCGCCTGATAAATGGCGAGTTCAATGGTGGTCGATTTCGGTCCGCCGCCTAACGCCATCACGGTGGCAAAACTGGTAAAGCAAAGCATAAATACTAAGCCACTTACGTGTGGTAATTGCTGCCTTAGGCGTGGCCATTCCACCCAGCGGAATTTGTCCCAATGACTCATTCCAAGGTGTGCACACAGTTTATGTTGCTCTGCGGGGATCGACTCTAATGCCTGCAAAAGTAGCCGCGCTGCATAAGGCATATTAAAGAACACATGCGCAAGTAAAATGCCGTTCAGACCATAGATGGAAAACGGCAGCTCAGCGTCGATACTTTTCAGCCATTGAGCTAATAAGCCGCTATTACCATAAATCGCCAATAAGCCAAATACACCGACTAACACAGGCAGAACTAAGGTAGACGCAAACAACTTTAATAGTAGAGACTTACCATAGAACTCACGTCGAGAAAGCGCATGAGCAACCGGAATAGCCAAACCGACACTCAAAAGCGTAGAGAGAAAAGCTTGGTAAAAGCTGAACTTGGTAACGTGCTGATAGTATGGGTCTCCCCACACCATAGACACATCAAGTGAAGGCGCTTGAACAATCAAAGCACCTAGGGCAGAAACAACAAAGGTCGCGATAATCATCGCGACCCCTAACCCTATTTTCGGAACAGAATTCAAAAGTAGAACCTATGTTAGAACGTCAATGCGCTTTGCCACTCGCGAATCCAAGTCTTGCGCAATTTCGCTACTTCATCTGCACTAAAGCTAAGTGGCTTGCTTGGTACGCTTAAGGTTTCAAAGCCTTTTGGTAATTCAACGTCAGTCACTGGGTACATCCAGTTACCTGTTGGCATCGCAGATTGGAACTCATCACTCAAGATGAAATCCATGAATTCATCCGCAAGTTCCGCATTCTTTGAACCTTTGACCTTAGCCGCCACTTCCACTTGCATGTAGTGGCCTTCGGTAAAGTCTGCGCTGGCGTATTTCGCATCACCTTCTGCAATCAAATGGTACGCTGGAGAAGTCGTGTAAGACAGCACGAGGTCGGACTCTCCGTTCAAGAACATCGAGTAAGCTTCTGACCAGCCTTTGGTAACCGTAACTGTTTTCGTTGCCAGTTGCTTCCATGCTTGAGTCGCATCATCGCCGTAGATGGACTTCATCCACAACATCAAACCTTGACCCGGAGTCGAAGTACGAGGGTCTTGGTAAATCACTTTCAGATCATCACGCTCTTCCACCAGCTCTTTCATGCTTTTTGGAGGGTTCGCCAACTTCTCCTTGTTGTATACAAACGCGAAGTAGCCGTAATCGTACGGTACGAAGGTCTTATCATCCCAACCGTTAGGCAAGGTCGTCTTCGATGTATCAACGTTGTGCTCAGCCAGAAGCCCAGTCTTTTTCGCTTCCGCCATCAGGTTATTATCCAAACCTAACACGATATCCGCTTTGCTGTTGCTTCCTTCCAAGCGAAGGCGGTTAAGGATTGAAACACCGTCGTCCAGCGCGACGAAGTTAACATCGCACCCGCATTTGGCTTCGAACGCTTTTTCGACCTTAGGACCTGGTCCCCAATCGGCAGCGAAAGAGTCATACGTATAGACAGTTAGGGTGTTTTCAGCGGCAAACGCCGAAGTAGAAGTGATGGCTGCAAGGGCAATCAGACTAAGAGTGGTTTTCACTGCTCGCTCTCCATTTGCATTATTGACATGAATTGAGCGGCACAGGGTTGAGGCGGTATTTAGGACTTCCAATATCCAGACTCAATTCCTACGCCAGCATTATCTGGTTCAGGTAATACGGGTCCCTGTTTGCTCAACAACGTTAAGCGATTAGGTCTCAGCGCCCAATGGTATTGATAAGCTCAATGCCAAGTGGGTTTGCTCCCCGATGAGTTGGATGGATTGTAAAGGTCTTTGATTGATTACACAATCAACGTTGGTCATAACCCCAACGTGGCACTAAACCTTGCTCAATGCCAAGGTGATCCAGAATTCTCGCCACCATAAAATCCACTAAGTCTTCGATAGTTTTAGGTTGATGATAGAAGCCCGGCGCTGCAGGCATAATGGTGACACCCATTTGCGAAAGCTTGTGCATGTTTTCAAGGTGCAACGTCGAGAATGGCGTTTCACGCACTACAAGCAGCAACTGTCCGCGCTCTTTCATTACCACATCAGCAGCGCGCTCAATCAAGTTATCCGACATGCCGTGTGCAATGGCCGCAACACTACCTGCAGAACATGGACACACCACCATTTGCTTAGGCGCCGCAGAGCCAGAAGCCACCGGCGAAAACCAGTCGTCTTTGCCACAAACGGTGATGTTATCTGGATTGCAATTAAGGTGCTCAACCAGCGCTTTTTGCGCCGCTTCAGGGCCACTTGGGAGTTTCAGGTCATGTTCGGTCGCCATTACCACGCGCGCAGCCGAAGAGATCAACACGTAGACGTGGTAATCCGCTGCCACTAAACATTCAAGAAGACGAAGTCCATACGGGGCACCAGAGGCGCCCGTTAATGCGAGTGTGATGGCTTTTTTAGGGGTTACTTTTTGCTGCATAGATGTCATTAAGCTTTTTGTTTCAGTTGTTCCAGAAGCTTGCCGTGGATACCACCAAAGCCACCGTTACTCATCACGAGGATTTGGTCACCTGGCTGCGCTTGCTCTACGATTTTTGCGACGAAGCTGTCCATCTCTGCATCAACAAACGCAGGCTGTTTACACTGGTCTGCAATATCCTGTACCGACCAATCAATGTTATCCGGTTGGAAGAGGAACACTTCATCGGCAATGTGTAGAGAAGCCGCTAAAGTATTCTTATGCACACCACGTTTCATGGTCGCAGAACGAGGCTCTAAAACGGCAAGGATACGTTTTTCACCAACCTTGTTACGTAACCCACCCAATGTCAGTTCAATCGCCGTTGGATGATGAGCAAAATCATCATAAACCGTCACGCCTTGCTCTTCGCCTTTTAGCTCCAAGCGACGTTTGGTATTAATAAAGCGACCAAGAGCCTGACAAGCTAACTCAGGAGCCACACCAACATGACGCGCAGCAGCAATAGCCATCAAAGCGTTATCTACGTTGTGGTCACCAACAAGGTCCCAATCTACAACGCCCACTTTCTCACCTTGCAGTGACACTTCAAATTTAGAACCATCGACAACCAGCTTGTGTGCTTGCCAATCACCATCGACACCAGAGAACTGCTTTTCAGTCCAGCAACCGCGCTCGATCACGTCTTGTAGCGACTGATCTTGCTTTGGTGCAAGGATCAAACCGTTGCCCGGAACAGTGCGCACCAAGTGGTGGAATTGACGCTTGATCGCTTCTAGATCGTCGAAGATATCTGCATGATCGAACTCAAGGTTATTCATGATCAGTGTGCGTGGATGGTAGTGAACAAACTTAGATCGTTTATCGAAAAAAGCACTGTCGTATTCGTCTGCTTCAACGACGAAAAACATACTTTCACCCAAGCGTGCTGACACACCGAAGTTACCCAACACACCACCAACTAGAAAGCCCGGTTGGTAACCGCAATCTTCTAAGATCCAAGCTAGCATGCTTGAAGTGGTGGTTTTACCATGGGTACCTGATACCGCCAGAACCCAGCGATCGTGCAATAAGAACTCTTGTAACCATTGTGGGCCCGAGGTGTAACGCATATTGGTATTCAGCACATGCTCAACACATGGGTTACCACGGCTCATCGCGTTACCAATCACCACAAGATCTGGTTGTGGGTCAAGCTGAGAAGGGTCAAAGCCTTCAATAATTTCAATACCTTGAGACTCCAACAGGGTGCTCATTGGTGGATAAACGTTGGCATCCGAACCCGTCACTTTATGGCCTAGCTGACGCGCTAAAATTGCCGCACCGCCCATAAACGTGCCGCAGATACCCAAGATATGAATGTGCATAAACTTAACCTTGTAATGCGTTCTTTAATCCTTTCATTATCGTGATAACCACCAGAAAAGCGAGTGCCTTTCACCCTGTTCGTGCAGTCTCTTTCACAAATCTGACAAGGCTTAGGCCTGACTGACCAAGCATTAACCAAGCGGTTCACGTCTTATGCAATAAGACAAATAAATTGAGATCTCAGTCGGTTACTTCATTACCATTAATAAGATCTGCGACTTAAACTTACATCTAGCGCAATCGTTTAACATCCATAAAGAGATGCCCCCGTTGCGCAACACCCCCAACGAAATGAAAAATGTAAGGATAAACCATGTCAGGACTGCGCACCCTAGGCGAGTTCATTGTTGAGAAACAAGCGGATTTCCCCCACGCTAGCGGTGATCTTTCATCTCTATTAGCTTCTATTCGTTTAGCTGCAAAAATCGTAAACCGCGAAATCAATGCGGCAGGTCTTGGTGATATCACTGGCGCTGTAGGTACAGAGAACGTACAAGGCGAAGATCAGCAAAAGCTTGATGTATACGCGAACGACAAGTTCAAAGCAGCGCTCGAAGCACGCGACCAAGTGTGTGGTGTAGCCAGTGAAGAAGAAGATGAAGCGGTTGCGTTCAATAAAGAACTTAACCAAAACGCAAAGTACGTTGTACTAATGGACCCACTCGATGGCTCATCAAACATCGATGTGAACGTGTCTGTTGGTACGATTTTCTCTATTTATCGTCGAGTTTCTCCTATTGGTACCCCACCAACAGAAGAAGACTTCCTGCAGCCTGGCCACAAACAAGTGGCGGCGGGCTACGTGATTTACGGCTCATCGACCATGTTGGTTTACACCACGGGTAATGGCGTAAACGGCTTCACTTACGACCCATCGATTGGCAGCTTCTGTCTATCTCATGAAAACATGATGATCCCAGAAGACGGCAAGATCTACTCGATCAACGAAGGTAACTACATCCGCTTCCCGCAGGGCGTGAAGAAGTACATCAAGTACTGTCAGGAGAATGTGCCTGAAGATGGTCGCCCATACACTTCTCGCTACATCGGCTCATTGGTTGCAGACTTCCATCGTAACCTGCTGAAAGGCGGCATCTACTTGTACCCAAGCACGCAAAGCCACCCTCAAGGCAAGCTGCGCTTGTTGTACGAGTGCAACCCGATGGCATTCTTAATTGAGCAAGCTGGCGGTTTGGCGTCTGACGGTGTAAACCGCATTATGGATTTGAAACCTACCGAACTGCACCAGCGAGTGCCTTTCTTTGTGGGTTCAAAGAACATGGTCAACAAAGTCGAAGAGTTTCTTGAACTGAATCGCGAAGAAGACTAATTTCAGACCTTTGTCCAACGCGGCGGGTGTTTACCTGCCGCGTTTTTGTCGTTAAAGTGAACTGCGTAAATGTTAGCCAGATTGAGCCTTTCCACGCTTAATCCTCAATGAAAAGGAATATTCAAATGAGCTTAAATAACGTACCAGCAGGTAAATCACTGCCTGAAGATATCTACGTCGTCATCGAAATCCCTGCCAACGCGGACCCAATCAAATACGAAGTAGATAAAAACACTGGTGCTGTGTTTGTTGACCGTTTCATGTCTGCACCTATGTTCTACCCATGTAACTATGGCTATGTGAACGATACTCTTTCTCTAGACGGTGACCCAGTGGACGTATTGGTTCCAACCCCTTACCCATTGATGCCAGGCTCTGTGATTCGCTGTCGTCCAGTCGGCGTACTGAAAATGACGGACGAATCGGGTGAAGATGCAAAAGTGTTTGCTGTACCGCACTCAAAAATCTCAAAAGAGTACGAAGGCATTCAAGATGTCGGTGACATCCCTGAATTGTTGAAAGCACAGATCACACAATTCTTCGAACGCTACAAAGAACTTGAAGTGGGCAAATGGGTCAAGGTCGATGGCTGGGATGACGTTGCTGCAGCAAAAGCGGAAATCCTAGAGTCTTACGAGCGTGCTCAAAACAAATAATCGTAAGTAACAAATAACAAAAGAGCTACCAATTGGCAGCTCTTTTTCGTTTTCATAGCTTGGTTTAATAGCCACCCGCCGTCGACAATCTGCCTGATTCATAATCGTTGTGGAAAAATGGGTCTAAATCATCGCAGATGCCATAGTAAGGAGCGCCTCGTACGCCGAGAATATAAGCGCTTTGCTGACAATACTCTTCCTTACCCTCCTGGTAGCCAGTTTGGTAGGCCATGATGAGTTCCGGAGTGGCACGGTTAGTGTCATCTAACTTGGCAATACGGTCTTCGGACAACTCAAGCGAGCCGTTTAGTGCTGTTTGTTTGCCGAAAGCTTGCCAGTCTGTCGCGTTAACAGAGCTGGGTAGTGTGGTTTGCGCACAAGCGTTGAGAAATAGAAGCATAGCGCCGATGATGATGGTTCTCATAAGTTATCCTTAGGCTTGAAACAACAGACCGTCGGACCCCCCCTTGAATACCCGTTATCGAGTACCAATTCGACAGTCATAGACTTTCACTACACATGCTTACGCGTACTCGCGAAGTATAGTTCACACCCTTTGGCACCAATCCCCAGAAGCAATCTCTTCTGTGAGTTGCTCAGTATCTTGGTATAAGTAGATCCAAGCTTGGCCAAATGGCGTCGCAATGGTTTCTCTTCGATACTCAACCGGCACATCTTCAAGCTTATCTAACTCGCTGAGTGTATCGTTATCAATTAAATACACTTCGCCTTGTATCGCTTTTTGCCCAGTCGACAACGCGGGATAACGACCTAGATCGTACAAAGCAAATTGGGCATCAGTCTCATGATGCCCGAGAAATTCTGCGGTTTTCAAAAAGTGATGATTGCACTCTCCTTTGCGTAAGGTGCCATACACAAATACCAAATGCTGCATAACCACTCCTTAGTTATGTTTTAAAAGCTAAGCTTAGTTGAATTCAAACTGGTAGAGCAGATCAACCGCACTATCGACGCCCGATACCGCCTCTAGGTACAAATCTTTCATCAAACGGTAACGAACAGTGAACTCACCCAGCGAGGTAAAGATACCTACGCCGTACTTCACTTGCAGACCTGGCAAGATATAACCACTTACTGTCACCTGAGAGTTATCTCCCGAACCAGCCGTATCCAATTGCAAGTCTTGTACACCAAAAGCTTCACCGATTTCACCAACTACCTTGCCGCTCTTCGCCAAGCTTAGGCCGATCAACGTTGTAGTCATGGCGTTACCGCCCGACTCCGCATCGATATCTTGACCGCGCAATAGGTAAGACAGTGCGTTCGCTTGTGGCATCGCCGGATCCGAGAAAATTTCTACGGTCGGGTCACTTGCTGGGCCAGTTACTCGAACACCGGCTGTCACATCGTCTTGCGTGTTGTCTGGGTTACGAATCGCTTTGATTGATACGTAAGGCTGATCCGCAGGGCCATTCATCATGATCTTACCTTCTTCGATCACCAAGTCTTGGCCGAATGAGCGGTAAGAACCGTCGACGATATTCACTTCACCAACAATGAATGGACCTTTGTCTTTTTGTGTCACATTCAAGTTACCTTGCAAGTCACCTTTTAGACCGAATGCAGACAATTGGAAGTCATCGCCAATCTTGATGTTGATGTCAGTTTCTACGTTAAACGGCAGTGCTTGTTCGCCATCGACAGGCTGCATATCTTTATTCAAGATAACCGTATCGCTCGATACGCCAACCGCACTTGGTGGCAACTCATCCACTAAGATACGACCCCACGGAAGATTGATGTTGCCTTCAACCTTGGCCAGTTGAGGCGTCACGTCAATCGTCATGTCTGGCTCGACTTTGATTCGCACCATTGGCGGCATATCGACTTTCAGCTCTTTTGCAAAAACACGAGCTTTGGTGTGCCAGTTTTCCAGATCGCGCCAATCCGCATCACCGTTAATTTCCAGCTTACCATCGGGTGTAATAATGCCTGCATCTAAATCTGCTTGATGCCCTCTGAAGTTAATCGCGACTTTGCCCGAGTTGATATCAATTGGCGTCACATCACCTTGCAACTTCATCTGGTCAATCAAGAACTGACCATTCACTTTCGGATGCATCACATCACCCGACAGAGCCAGATCCGTATTCATGTTCGCTTTGAATAGGCTGTACTCACCGATAAGTGGCGCTAAGAAGTCTAAATGGAACGTCGACAGCGACACTTTACCGTCAATAGTTGGGCTCTCTGACGAGACATCATTTAACGACACCTTACCGGATAAATCGCCGTTGTCTGTAACATCAAATAACCACTCAGCATTCAGTTTATCTTGGGCTAACTTAGCTTTTAGGCTGACACTGTCCCAGCCGACCTTAATTGGCTGTTCTAGCGCTTGCTCAACCTGACCTTTCGGCATCTCCACATTTACCGTCACTTCCGGTTTCATGTCTGGTGCCCATTTTGCGTCAGCATTCGCGTTCACCGAGCCTTGAAGCTTGGTCTCTGCTGGCAAGAACTGTTTAATTTGGTCAAAGTCAAAGTTAGTGATGGCTAACTTCGCTTCACCGCTCTTACCAACACTGATGTCTTCCGTTAGACACACTTTTGAGTTTGCTTGCAACCAACAATGTGCCTGTACATTCGCAATCTGCTTATCGATGTTAACCTTAACTGCCGTTGATTTTTGTAGCGCCCAAGGGCCTTGGGGGGTACTTAGCGTTAAGCGACGCAATGCACCATCCCAGATCATTTCTGGCTTTTGCTTGAAGCTACCTTCGATCTCTAAACTACTTGAAACAACATCTGAAACCACATCCAACGTGAGTTGATGCAGCGTCTCATCGCCTGTCACTTCAAGGTCCGCACTATCGATTTTGATGTCATCGTAAGTGATATTTTTCGCAATTAGGCTGACATCAGCTTTCGGCGCAGGCAGTGGAGTCACATCGCCTTTCAGCGTAATGGTTTCTACCTTCGCTTGTTGTTGCCAATTCACTTGGTTAAGCGCGAGATCTAAGTTGATGTCTGGCTGTTTCAGGCTACCACGAAGTGCGATATTACCATTCATCTTACCGCCAAGGTCCGGTACGCTTTTCGCGAAATCGGGGAAGTTAACTTCAACATCCATCAAGATCTGTTTGTCGATCTTACCTTTTGCTCTCAATGAGTTGGGGCCATGGGACAAAGCTAAACCTTGTGTATTGAGCTGAATATCCTCGCCTTTACCCGTCTTGTCAGATGCCTTTAGCTGACCTTCAATATTCAGCGGGTAGCCACGCAGAATACCGTCGATGTCCAGTTTAGGCAGACTCACTTGCCAGCCACCTTGATCGGTTAGTGAGCCTGAAGTCGATAGACTACCGCTGATATCACCTTCAGCTTCTGGCCATTGTAAACCTGGCTGAATGTTCTTCAGGTTTAGATCGGCTTGCCAGTTGATTGGCGCAGCCCAGTTGGCCATCACCTTACCCGCTAACTCACCGCCTAGCGTTTTGACAACTATGCTGTCTAAATCAATCTGTTCTAGGGTACCTTTACCGTTTAACGCCACATCCACAGCAGGAATATCTTTACCCGACGCCTTGGTTTCTAACGCAACGGTGTAGCCCTCTAGTGAGCCTGTAGCGACTAGGCTAGGAACAGAAACTTGGTAATCACTCTTACCACTCAATGGCCATTGCGCAGCAACATCTTTCAGCTTGATATCAAATGGCAACTCAGGTTTAAGCGGTTGAATTTGACCTTCAATCGTCGCTTTCACCAAATCAGACAGGGTCGCCTGCAATGATAAATCGCCAACCGAGCCAGACGCAGAAAGCGATAGTTTCTGCCCCTTTGCGTCCGCTTGTTTAACCAGAGCATCAATCTGCGCTTGAATTGGGTAATCGGCCGATAATGTCACTTGCGTACTTAGCTGGCCTTCGACTTCTGGCATATCAAGCTCTAGCGTTTTGACATCGACGTTATCACCACCAGCCGTTGCCTCTAGCCCTAAGTGGTGAACAATCACAGGTGTGTTACCCGCTAATTTAAAGTCATGAATATCGAGACGTTTTGCTTCAACGGTCAGTGGAATCCATACCTCAGGCAGCACAATCCCTTCTGGCTTCGTTTCAGCTGTAGGTTTAGCTTCCTCTGCAGCTGGAGTTTTCGCCTCTTTAGGCTGGCTTTCTGTTGCCTTTGGTGTCGCTTTAGCTTGCTCGCTCTTGGCCTTTGGTTCCGAATCTGCTGCTTGTGATGGCTTCTCTTCTGTGGCTTCGTCATTTGGTGCAAGTGCCACATTGATAGCTTTCAATGCCGTTGGAGCAATCACCAAGCGGTCACCTTGCATCGACAATGCGGTAGAGAAGTCTTGCCAATCAACCTTGTTACCTAAGATATTCAGGTTAATGTCGTTAAAGCTGACTTTATTGACGAAGATTGGCACTGGTGTGCTGATGGAGCGCAGCGGTGGTGTTTCTTCTTCCGGCTCATCACTTGCCGGTGGCAACTCTGGCATTTGGAAGTTAACACCCTGCAGCGCGAGCTCATCCACACACACTTTAGGGTCAAAGAAACAACGGAAGTTCATCGCTAACGTTAAGCTTTCCACCTTAGCATCAACATGGAGAGACTCATCCACAAAGCTGACGTTATGCAGCGCAAAACGTGGGAATAGTGAGCCTTGAATTTGCTCGACTTTAAGTTGCGGTAACGCTTTTTCTGCCCCCCAAAGTGCCAACTTTAGACCTGGGTGGGTAAATAGAATGGTGCCGACTAAAATCGCCAGCAACACAATAAGAGTCAGTAGACCGATTGAGAACCATTTCGTCCACTTCAGTGTTGTTTTCATCATAGCTCTGGCCCCAAAGAGAAGTGGATACGGAATTCTGGATCTGGCTCGGCGTCTAGGCCCCAAGCAAAGTCAAAGCTCACCGGACCGACCGGTGATGCCCAGCGGATACCGACACCCGCACCCGATTTCCATTCAGGGGTTTTATTAAATGCGTCACCAATGTCGTAGAATACCGCCCCCCACCAGTTGCCATGCACACGATACTGGTACTCTAACGTACTGGTTACCATGTATTTCGCACCGGTCAATGCGCCACTCGAGTCTGTTGGCGAGATCGATTCGTAGCCGTAACCACGAATGTTGTTGTCACCACCAGCGAAGAAACGCAGCGATGGCGAGAGTTTTTCAAATTCATCAGTGACGTTGGCGCCGCCTTCAAGGCGGAATAAACCACGGTGGTTTTGTCCGATACCACGAATCCAAGATGTGCGACCTAACAAACGAAGTACGCGAGTTTCAGACAACAACGCCGGGTCACCGTATTCAACCGTCACACTCTGTTTATCGCCCCACATTGGCATGTTACCGCCACGAGTCCGTGTACGGGAGAACGAAGCACCAGGTAAGACAAACTGCACACCATCTTCTTGCAAGCCTTGCGAAAAGTTTTCGTACAAGTGGCGTACATACAGTGTTTTATGCCAGCCGCCATCAGTAAGCCAGTGGCGCTCTACCGCAAGACTCGATTCCAAGCTTTCCGTATCTCGGTTATCGAGATGCTTCAAACCGAACTGAAGTTGGTAGTATTCGTGCAATACGTCATCAAGTGGGATCTTGTAGCCAGCCGTGATGGTCTGCTCTGGTTTAGACAGAGAAAGCGCGGTATCAAAGCTGTGGCCTCGCGCACTCACCCATGGTTTTTTCCATTTCAGCGTACCGCGCACACCAGTATCGGTAGAGTAACCAATACCCGTTTCAATTTGGTTTTTCGCAGCAGGAGCAAGTGAGACTTTGATTGGCAGGTCTCGACCATCATCTAACTTGGTGAGATCAGGCTCAACAAACACCGATGAGAACCAATCCGTATTCGAAAGGTTCTGGTTATATTCACCCACTTCAGAGACCAAGTAAGGCTCACCGGTTTTAAATGGGCGCAAAGAATCAACGCGATCTTCCCAGATCTGACTACCTAAAATTTCAACCGTACCAAAGTGATAACGGATACCACTGTCATAGTGCAGACGAACGTTAGCTTCATTAAGTTCGGGCACCACCTCTAAACGGCTCAATTTAAAGTCACCGTTAAAGTAGCCACGTTGCAACGCTAAGTTACGAATACCTGATTTTAGAGCGTCGTATTCCCCTTGGTTTAAGACTCGACCTTCTTTCAAGCGTGATTTTTTGATCAGGTTCGTGAATTCTTCATCTTCCCCCGCCTCACCTGAAATCACCACGTCAATTTCTTTGATTCTGACAGGTTCGCCCGGTTTGACGTTGACGATCAATTCATCATTATCTTTCGTAATAGTGTATGAAATTTTCGCATGATAATAGCCAAGCGCATTGAGCGCTTCAGTGATACTTTGTTCCAATCGCGCCTGAAAGCGCAACGACGTCGAGTAATCGTCTTCTGGAATTGAAGACAAGTAAGCGTTCACATTATCTTCTAGCGCGCCATCAATGCCCTTTATCTTTAAGGAAACATCGGCGTAAGCGCTATGAGAAAAGGCAAGTAGACTGACAATGATCGGGGTAGCTTTTCTTATCATGCTTTTTAGCTGGATGAGGTTAAATAAACGTAAACAATAATAACGCCAATTGAAGGCTAAGTCTGTAATATTAATAGGTTTACCACGGTCTATGTCATCACAACATCATATTCAGACTGAATATAATCATTCGCAAAATTAAGACTCGTATTGAAGGACAAATACCATGCTCAACAAACAGACAATGATCAGTATAGAAGATGCGCTGCCAGGTAGAGAGGCATCAATGCAAATCGATGACACGCATTTTGTAAATCAATCGAGTTTAACGGCACAGCCGCAAGCTCACCAACAACAGATTTTATTGGGAATGGGTTGCTTCTGGGGAGCAGAACGATTGTTCTGGCAAATTGAGGGCGTGGTATCCACATCCGTCGGTTACGCAGGGGGTTACACACCAAACCCAACTTACGAAGAAGTGTGCACAGGCAAGACAGGACATACCGAAGTGGTCCGAGTGGTCTTTGATGATCGCGTGATTTCTCTTGAGCATTTGCTTGCCGCATTTTGGGAAAAGCACGATCCAACTCAAGGGATGCGCCAAGGCAACGACTTAGGAACGCAATACCGCTCTGCGGTTTACACCTATTCACAAGAACAGCAAGACGCAGCCGAACGTTCAAAGGTCCAGTATCAGCAAGCTCTGCAAGAAGATCAACGCTCAGCCATCACGACAGAAATTGAACCTGCTGGTCCGTATTACTTCGCTGAAACTTACCATCAGCAATACCTAGCGAAAAACCCGAACGGCTACTGTGGTTTAGGTGGCACTGGGGTTTGTTTCCCACCAAGCCTTCAAGGTTAAGCCTAAACTAAAAAGAGCGACGAAAGTCGCTCTTTTACAATTCTTGTCATTACACTGGGAGAGATAAAATTGCTTGATTTACTTCTCTAAATACAGAGAGTTGTTGGGGGTTTTTGATATCAGGCAACAGCACCTTTCCGTTATCAAAACGGAACTGACCAACACCTGCAATTGAAAACTGACCTTTGAATAAAGTCTTAACGAAACGCGCCACCTGACGTGGACGGTAAACAGCAAACTCACGTAGCATAACCACCTCAATATCCTTTTGAGAAAACACCGATTGCTCTTTCCATGGCAACCTTTATGCGCAATTTGCGACAGGGTTCATTCTATCAAATTCCTTTCTCAAAGCAACAAAATTAAAACATCATATGTTAAATAATTGTTATAAACGGTTCTACATTTTTATTCACTGTAAGTATATACTTGGAAAGTCTCACACCCCCATATGGAACATAACAATATGAAAACTAAGACTCTCCTCCCTTTTTTCCTTGCTCTTGCTCCGGGTCTAGCACTGGCTCACAACTTATCAGTTGGTGAAAGCGTGCCAGCGGCGAAAGTAGACGCCTACGGTGAAATCGTATTGCAAGGTGAAGGCGTGGCTTATCAACCTTGGGCTACGCAACAAATGCTCGGTAAAGTCCGTGTCATTCATGCAATCGCAGGGCGCAGCAGCTCAAAAGCAATGAACGCACCACTAATGACAGCGCTAACTGAAGCGAAATTCCCAGAAGACGCTTACCAAACCACAACCATCATTAACCAAGATGATGCAGTTTGGGGAACTGGTTCATTTGTCAAATCATCGGCGCAAGACAGCAAACAAGAATTTCCTTGGTCATCAATGGTCCTAGATGAAAATGGTGTAGTGGCAAATAGCTGGGCTCTACAAGAAGAAAGCTCAGCCATCATTGTGCAAGACAAGCAAGGTAAAATTCTCTTCATCAAAGAAGGGGCTCTCAGCACGGATGAAATCGACCAAGTTCTTGGTCTAATCAAGCAAAATATCTAGTCTTAATTGCTCCTTGCCGTCTTTAGGTGAGGAGCAAACTCCCGAAAACTTGCTTCTAAGTTATTATTTCATAACAGATAATCCATCTCCATTTCATAAAAGAATGAACTTTTCTGCCAAATGGGTGTTATATTATAACACTAGGTATCGTTTCGGGCTTTAAGATGTACTATCGCTGGCAAGCAATCTCACATCATTGGCGTCGCACTGTGGTCTTACTCAGTGTTGCGTTACTGATCGCTTGGAATTTTGCCACTATCGCTCATCAACTTGACCTAGTCCCGGAGCACCACAGCCACCATCATTGCCAAATGTTTGCTGGCTCGCATCATGGCCTGGTAAAGGCTCAACCAGAACTTCTCGTACCAACTTATCAACGCTCGACATACTCAGACGTGATCAAAAAACGTTTAAATGTCAGTGATGTGCGCTATACAGCACGCGCGCCGCCTATTTTTGCTTAAACTTAAGAAGCCTCCATACTAGAAATTAAACGAGTTGCTAAATACATGATTTAAATTAGCAATCTCAATAAAACATTTAAGCAAATTAGGAAAAGAAAATGCCTTCTAAACACGCTCTAGCTCTTGTTATCGGCCTATCTCTAGCAGCAACCGCAAACGCAGAAGAATATCGTCAACACGAAGCACACGTGCACGGCCACGTAGAATTCAATATTGCTCAAGATGGTAAAGACCTACTGATCGAAATCACTTCTCCAGGCGCGGACGTTGTTGGCTTTGAGCACGCACCTGAAAACGCCGAACAAGAGAAGGCACTTGGCGATGCTGTTACTGCTCTAAAAAACACCGACCAGTTGTTTGCTATCAACAAACAAGCGAAATGTGTGATTGAAGATGTTCACGTATCCCACACCCTAGGCCAAGATTCTCATGAAGGTCATGAACACCACGACCATGAGGGCCACGATCACGATAAACATGACCACGAAGGTCACGATCATGACAAACATGACCATGACAAGCACAAAGACCATGATCACGACGAACATGACCATGACAAGCACAAAGACCATGATCACGACGAACATGCACATGATGATGACCACCACGATCACGAAGGTCATGAACATCACGACGAGCATGAGGGTCACGATCATGAACACGGCGGCCACGGTGAATTCACAGCAGAATACCGCTACCACTGTGACTCTGTTGCCGATCTAAACAGCATCAATACCACTTGGTTCAAGCAATTCCCTGCAACAGAATCAATCAGTGCAAACCTATTCACTGACACTACTCAGTCTGCGACTAGCCTAAGCAAAGACAACGCAAAGATCGCAATTAAATAAATCACTTGGCGTGTAAGTACTTACTTACACGCCATTGCTTTGGTAATTTATTATGACTGAAACCACGTTAAACGTTGTTGAGCTCTCTAATGCCCAGTTTGTCTGGCCCGGCTCCGAAAACGCGACCATTAACATCCCCCAGTTACACATTGCTCAAGGCGAGCATGTCTTTATCAAAGGCCCAAGCGGCTGCGGTAAATCGACTCTGCTTGCCCTGTTAACAGGCATCAATACGCTCACATCCGGTTCATTGTCTGTATTAGACACCGATATCGCGAGTTTGAGAGCGAGTCAAAGAGACAAGTTTCGCGCCGATCACATTGGCTATATCTTCCAACAATTCAATTTGTTGCCTTATCTCAATGTGATAGAGAACGTTCTTATTCCATGCCAATTCAGTAAAATTCGCCGCGACCGCGTTACTCCAAATGCTTCAACGACATCACTGGAAGAACAAGCGACGACGCTACTGGAACGTTTGCGTTTACCTAAAGCCCTGCATGACAAACCGGTATCAGAGCTCAGTATTGGTCAGCAACAACGTGTCGCAGCAGCGCGTGCTTTGATCGGTCAGCCTGAACTGGTGATTGCCGATGAGCCCACATCGGCACTCGATCATGACAACCGCAAAGCATTCATTGAACTCTTGATGGAGCAAGCCAACCTTGCCAACGCGACGTTGGTCTTCGTCAGTCATGACCCGACGCTAGAATCCTTATTTGACCGAACACTTAATCTGCCTGAAATCAATCAAGCGCATAACCCAGGAGCCGCATCATGAGTGCTGTTGTAAAGCTCGCTTGGAAAAGCCTGATGAACCGTAAAGCGACCGCTATTCTCACCATCATGACGGTTGCCATTTCTGTTGTTCTATTATTAGGCGTAGAGCGCATTCGAACCCAAGCCAAAGATAGCTTCGCTAATACTATTTCTGGAACTGACCTAATTGTCGGAGGTCGCTCAGGACAAGTGAACCTGCTGCTGTACTCAGTATTCAGAATCGGCAATGCCACCAACAATATTGACTGGAAGAGCTACCAAGAGTTTGCGAACCACCGAGCCGTCGATTGGGCTATCCCAATCTCGTTGGGTGATTCACACAAAGGCTTTCGAGTGATGGGCACCAACCACAGCTATTTCGAACATTATAAGTACGGAAGTAAGCAACCACTCACATTCTCAGAAGGCCGAGAATTCAATGGCTTATTTGAAACCGTACTTGGCTCTGATGTTGCAAAACAACTCGGCTATAAAATTGGTAGCGAGATAATCATTGCCCATGGCATCAGTGATGTTGGCTTTAGTCGTCACGATAACTTGCCATTTAAAGTTGTCGGTATTCTGGCTCCGACAGGCACGCCAGTGGATAAAACCGTCCACGTTTCCCTAGAAGCGATTGAAGCAATTCACGTCGGTTGGGAAAGTGGCGCTCGCTTGGGCCCGACACCAAGTGCCGCAGACCTCAAAGCCAGAGATTTTCAACCAAAGCAGATCACTGCGATGCTGGTCGGGTTGAAGTCACGCATCCAGACTTTTGCTCTGCAAAGACAAATCAACACTTATCCGAAAGAGCCTCTTAGTGCCATCATGCCGGGCGTCGCTCTGCATGAATTATGGGGAATGATGTCGGTTGCGCAACAAGCACTGATGGCAGTCTCAGGCTTTGTAGTCGTGGCAGGTTTATTGGGTATGTTGAGTAGCTTGCTGACCAGCTTACAAGAACGCCGCCGTGAAATGGCCATCCTGCGCGCAATGGGAGCAAGACCTAAACACGTCTTCTCGCTACTGATCAGTGAAGCGAGTTTACTCACGTTTGCTGGCATCATTACCGGCGTTGCGGGCTTGTATTCCATTCTTGCCCTCTTGCAACCAATAATCCAACAAAGTTATGGTATACACCTAACCTTAACGGCACTGTCGCCGTATGAATGGATGTTGCTTGGCTTTGTACAGTGTGCAGGTATTGTGATTGGCTTCATCCCAGCATTCCGTGCTTACCGACAATCGCTCAGCGATGGAATGACAATTAGGATTTAGTAAAAATGTGGAAAAAAATACTCGCTAGCTGTTTGCTACTGATTTCCTTCACTGCACCAGTAATGGCCAGTGACGAACCGCTGAAACTCGATTGGATTGATCTTGTGCCAGAGAATGAGCGCAAGATGTTCGACAGTGTCGGCATGCCAGCTACAGACCACAACGGTGGGGCGGCACTTCAATCTAAGATTGGTAATGTTCGTCCTGAGCTTAACGGCAGCAAAGTGAAAATCCCAGGCTTCGTGATCCCATTAGAAGGTGATGCGAATACGGTGACGGAATTCTTACTGGTGCCATACTTTGGCGCTTGTATCCACGTTCCACCACCACCACCAAACCAGATCATTTATGTCAAATTCCCGAAAGGTGCACCAGTACAGGAGCTATGGGATGTCATTTATGTGGTGGGGACTCTGAAAACTGAAACGATCGAACATGAGTTGGCAGAAACGGCCTACGTGATTGAAGGCTCATCAATTGAAGCCTACGATGATATGTAGCTTGTTTGATAGCTAATAACTTGGTTGCTAATCAATAACTCAGTTGATTAGTAGAATAGATACACTAGGCGTCGCTTCGGCGCCTTTTTTATGCCTGCCAGATATATATTTAGTTACACGATATAGCGAGACAAATACGCGAGTATACCGACATACAAAACCAAAAGTAGCGCTATCGACAGGTGTTTTCTCAGTTTGCTTACGTCTGAATATCTCATCAGCCCTCCAAAATAATGATAACAATTTTAACAACTCATTATCATTTTGAATAGCCCTATTCTGTCAAAATCCGGACATGCCTCTCTGGTCGAGAAAACAGGAAAGGTGTAAATTTAAGCAAGCGCTAATCGCCAGTCTTGGTAGGAAATGAAATGGCAGAACCAACAAAGCAACCTGTTGTTATCGAACACGAACCCACACAACAAAAACATACTCACCACGAAAAGAAGTCTGGCTACATTAAAGACAGTGCGAGCCGTGTTCAAAGCATTGCTCAAATCTACGGATTAGATGCTTTGTTGCAAAACGATCCTCCAGCTAAAACTGCACTTGAACGCGCTCAGTTACGTGAACAACGCCGCCAAGAACAAAGACAAAAGAACTTAGAGCAAATCCTCAAACTGGCGCACAGCTCATGTCGAGATGAGACCGCTGGTGAGCCAGACCAAGACTGGTTGTATCGTTTTTTCGATATGGCGCAAGACATCCACAACAGCTCAATGCAAAAGCTCTGGGCGCAAGTCATGAAGCGCGAAGTGACCAACCCCGGTTCAACTTCGATGAAAGCACTTAAACTGCTGAAAGACATGTCGCCGAGAGAAGCCCAAACTCTGCAACGTGCCGCGACGCTAGCGTGCAGTTTTGGTGGAGATAGCAGTCGCAAACTGCTGATTGGCTACAAAGCGCATGGCGGGATGTTCAGCTTTGGCAAACGCGACACCACCAGCAACCTTAATATGGGCAGCTTCCAACTGCCTTATTCGAGCTTGTTAGTATTGATTGAATTGGGACTGCTGCACAGCACTGAATTAGAGTCAGGAGAGATTGGCATTGAAACGCCTTTGATGCTCAGCTACCAAGGTAAGAATTTGTCATTACAGGTGAATACAAAAGGTGTGCGTCTGCTTTACTACCGCTTTACTCCGACAGGTAATGAGTTGTGTAAACTGCTTGGAAATAAACCTAACAACCAGTATTACGATCAGATTTTAGTACTTTTAAATCAAATATTTAGCGTTCATAGCGAAGCAAAAACCACAGTAAACCACACCGTTTAGTACATAAAAAAGAGCTTTTGGTCACCTATGATCCAAAAGCTCTTTTAACTGCTCAGTGACTTTTTGGCCACCTATGATCCAAATGCTTTTTTATCGGATCACGCCGCGTTGTCTAAGGTCGATTAAACATAACTCCACCAGCTCTTCGACACTCTTTTCGCCCGCTGGCAAATCAATTTCTGGGCTTGCTGGAGCTTGATATTCAGAGTCAATACCGGTGAAATTCGGGATTTCTCCTGCGCGTGCTTTTTTGTACAAGCCTTTCGGATCGCGACCTTCACACACTTCTAAAGAGGCATTAACGAACACTTCAATAAACTCGCCCTCTGGCAACAGATCACGCACCAATTGACGCTCTGCGCGGTGAGGAGAAATAAATGCCGACAGAACAATCAAACCCGCGTCTGCCATCAGTTTCGCCAGTTCACCAATACGACGAATGTTCTCGCGACGGTCTTGTTCAGAAAAGCCTAAGTCGCTACACAAGCCATGACGAACATTGTCGCCATCAAGTAAATAAGTGTGATAACCCAATTCGGCTAAGCGATTTTCCAATGCACCTGCCACCGTTGATTTGCCCGCGCCAGATAGCCCAGTAAACCAAAGTACCGCAGGCTTCTGCTTTTTTAATCCAGCACGAAACTGTTTATCAACCGAGTGCTGATGCCAAACGATGTTTTCATCTTTTACCGGAGTTTCGGCAGTCATAACGTATCCTTGTAAATTTACAGATTAAAACGGAAAGAAGACCGGGATCAGCGTCAGTACTAGCACTGAATACACGATGGAAATCGGCACGCCGATTCGCACATAATCGGTCAATTTGTAATTCCCTACGCTGTATACCAACAAATTGGTTTGGTATCCGTAAGGAGAAATAAAACTGGCACTGGCGCCAAACAGCACCGCCATGATGAAAGGCATTGGGTCAACGCCATAACCTACCGCCATGCTATAACCAATAGGGAAAGAAAGCGCCGCCGCCGCATTGTTGGTCACGAGCTCAGTTAGCACTAAAGTCATAATGTAAGTGGCGACTAGCGCGCCAAACACACCCCAGCCATTAAAGGCTTCAATAAACATATCGCCCATTCGCACCGATAAACCGGATGTAATCATTAGCTGGGCGATAGACAACGCCGAGCCCACAATCACAACAATATCGATTGGGAAGCGGCGACGAAGTTCGGAAAGTTGAATCACGCCAAAAGCAAGTAGCGCAATCAGATAAGCTGCCAGACCTTTGATAATCGGTACGATCTCTAGCAACGCACAGCCAATCACTGCTGCAAAACCAAATAACACCAAAGCCGATTTGTTGGCGTCTAAACGCGCGCTGGAATCCAGATCGTTCACCAATACAAACTCTTTACGGTGAGCTCGACGTTCCGTCTCAAAGCGCTTACCGGGCACCAAAACTAACGTATCGCCCGCAGCTAAAGTGATGTTACCTAAGCCACCTTCAAGACGTTCATGGCCACGACGAATCGCCACAACCACCGCATCAAAACGGTCACGGAAGCGGCTCTCTTTCAGTGTTTTATGACAGAAAGTCGCCGATGAACTGACTACCACTTCAATAAAGTTCTGTCCGTTAAGGTGCTGATGGCCAAACAGCGTTAAACCTGGAATTTCTTGCAATGTTGCGACACTCTCTACATCGCCACAGAACAGCAATCGATCTTTGGCATTCAGAACAAAATCAGGTCCAACAGACGGAACCGTCACACCATCGCGAATTACTTCAGCAAGGAACAACTTTCTCAGGGCACGCAGGTTATTTTCGGTAATGGTGCGCCCAACCAGCGGCGACCCCGGTTCAACTCGAGATTCTAAGAAGTAAGGTAAATCTTCTTGGCTTTGGTCATCGTAATTGGGCAACAGATAGCTCAGCGGGATTAGAATAAGCACACCGCCCACCAACACCGCTAAGCCAATCATGGTTGGAGTAAAGAAGCTCAAGCTTGGCAGGCCGGCATCTTCAACAAAACTGTTGATGATTAAATTGGTCGAGGTACCAATCAACGTCAACGTACCACCAAAAATCGCTGCATAAGAAAGCGGAATCAAAAGCTTAGAAGGCGCATGTTGTTGGTTGCGTTTAATCGCGCCAATTAACGACACCACAACCGCGGTGTTATTTGTGAAAGAAGAAAGTAAAGCGGTAGAAAAGCCCAACTTGGCAATCACACTGCCGAGATGGCCTTCAGAAATACTGCGACTGACCCAGCTGATCAATAAGGTTTTTTCTATTGCGCTCGATGCGAGGATCAGCAGCACTAGGGTCAGAAGTGAAGAATTAGTAAAGTTTGCCGCAATGGTATTGAGCTCAATCATCCCCGCCATAAAGGCGATGAAAGCGGCTCCAGCAAATACGTAACTTGGTTTAATTTTGGTTACGAGTAAACAAGTGATAATGCCAAGCAAAATCGCTAATACAAATCCTTGTTCCCACATAGCCAATCCTTACCAATAAACCCGATACGGGCACAACAACGACTCGTGCAAACTTAGCTGCACGGAGTGACAAACGAGTAACCAGACAAAAAAGCAAAGCAAGCGAAAAAGAACGCCAGAATGCTCGGTTTCTTGGGCTTCCGGAGCATTCTGGATTCGGGGGAAATCAGCCTGACGGGTTTCGCAATCCAGTCAGGCTAGGTGAACCAATTACTTCTTCAATAACTGGCTCAGATCTTTAGCTTCCCAATGCGGGAAGTGCTTACGAACCAAAGCATTGAGTTCAAGTTCGAACGCTGAAACATCCGCAAGACCACGCTCAACAGCCGCCAAACTTTCTTTCACCATGCCGGCACCTACTGTTACATTGGTTAGACGATCGATGATGATGAAGCCGCCGGTATCGGCACAATCTTGGTAGTTATCCAATGCGACAGATTCGTTCAGCGACCACTCACACAAACCAATGCCGTTGAGTGGCAATTCAGCTGCACCGTGAGTCGAAAGATTGTTGATGTCGTACTGATGACGAATCGCTTCAACGTGACCAACCGTCTTCTTACCAGCAATCTTAATGTCGTAATCACGACCTGGTTGCAGCGGTTGCTCTGTCATCCACACTACGTCAGCCAACAAGTGGTTGGTTGATTCCACTTGCGCATTTTCCAGCACCAGCAAATCACCACGACTGATGTCGATTTCGTCATTCAGCGTCAAGGTCACAGCCAGACCGGCTTGTGCTTCCTGTACATCACCATCAAAAGTCACAATACGTGCAACGGTTGAGGTTTTGCCTGACGGCAGCGCCTTAATCGCATCACCTACTTTCACCGAACCCGATGAAATCGTGCCAGCGAACCCACGGAAGTCGAGGTTAGGACGGTTTACATACTGAACAGGGAAACGGAAATCACCTTCGCCTTTCTCATGGTCAACATCCACAGTCTCAAGTAGCTCAAGCAAAGATGGACCTTCGAACCAGCTTAGGTTCTGTCCTTTCTCTACTACGTTGTCGCCTTCTAGCGCTGACAACGGAATGATTTGGATATCCGTCTCACCCGCTAGGTTTTCTGAGAACTGCAGGTACTCATCGCGGATCTCTTCAAAACGTTCTTGTGAGTAATCCACCAAGTCCATTTTGTTGATAGCAACGACGAAGTGTTTCAAACCCAGTAGGTTAGAAATAAATGAGTGACGACGCGTTTGGTCCAACACACCTTTACGTGCATCAACCAGAATCACAGCCAAATCACAGGTCGATGCACCTGTTGCCATGTTACGCGTGTACTGCTCATGTCCTGGCGTGTCAGCAATGATGAACTTACGTTTCTGCGTCGAGAAATAACGGTAAGCCACATCAATGGTGATGCCCTGCTCGCGTTCTGCTTGTAGACCATCTACCAGCAATGCCAAATCTGGCTTTTCACCCGTTGTGCCTACGCGTTGGCTATCCGAGTGAACTGCTGCTAGCTGATCTTCATAAATTTGTTTTGAGTCGTGGAGTAAGCGACCGATTAGGGTACTTTTACCGTCATCTACCGAACCACAAGTCAGGAATCTAAGTAACGACTTGTACTGGTGTTGTTTTAAATAGCCTTCAATACCAAGCTCGGCTAATTGAGCTTCAACTGCACTGTTCATTATCTTTCCTTAGATCCTTTAGAAGTAACCTTGACGTTTCTTAAGCTCCATCGATCCTGACTGATCGTGGTCGATCGCACGACCTTGGCGTTCACTTGAGGTTGCCACCAACATTTCTTCGATGATGCCTGTTAGCGTGTTTGCTTCAGACTCAATCGCACCAGTCAGCGGGTAACAACCCAAAGTACGGAAACGAACACTCTTCTCTTCAATCACTTCACCTGGCTCTAGCTTCATGCGGTCATCGTCTACCATAATCAGCATGCCATCACGCTCAACAACCGGTCGCTTGTCTGCAAGGTACAGAGGCACGATCTCGATGTTTTCTAGGTAGATGTATTGCCAGATATCCAGCTCAGTCCAGTTTGAAAGTGGGAACACACGAATGCTCTCCCCTTTGTTTACTTGACCGTTGTATGTTTTCCAAAGCTCTGGACGTTGGTTTTTCGGATCCCAGGTATGGTTCTTATCGCGGAATGAGTAAACGCGCTCTTTTGCACGTGACTTCTCTTCATCACGACGTGCACCACCGAATGCTGCATCAAAACCGTACTTGTTCAGAGCCTGCTTCAAACCTTGAGTCTTCATGATGTCGGTATGCTTTGAAGAGCCGTGCACAAATGGGCTACAACCCATTGCTAGACCCTCTGGGTTCTTATGAACCAAAAGCTCAAAGCCGTATTTCTCAGCGGTACGATCACGAAACTCGATCATCTCGCGGAATTTCCAATCCGTGTCTACGTGCAGCAGTGGGAATGGAATTTTGCCTGGGTAGAAGGCTTTGCGCGCAAGATGCAACATGACTGATGAATCTTTACCAATCGAATACATCATGACTGGGTTATCGAACTCAGCAGCAACTTCGCGGATGATATGAATACTCTCCGCTTCGAGTTGTTTAAGGTGAGTTAAACGTTGTTGGTCCATGTTTTGTCTTTCCTTTTTAAGCTTGAAGGCTCATTAGTCCCTAATCTTTGGTCTGAAATTATATGGAGCTGGCAATAGCACTTTTGTTGAATTCAGTACTAGACAAAAACCAGTCCAACTTTTGAGACAGACGCACAACTTCGCCGACAACAATCAAAGACGGAGCTTGAGCTTCTTTAGATAATTCAGATAGTTGAGAAAGTTCTCCGGTGAAAACTTTTTGCTGGATTTGCGTACCGCGCTCGATGATGGCGATAGGGGTTGAGGCTGCCCTACCATGTTTGATGAGCTGATTCTGAATATAGTGTGATTTCATCAGCCCCATGTAGATCACTAAAGTCTGATTCCCACGCGCTAATGTCGACCAATCCATGTCGTCACTTTCTTCTTTCAGATGACCCGTAACAAACAGCGCTGACTGCGCGTAATCACGATGCGTCAGCGGAATACCAGCATAAGCGGTCGCACCTGCAGCAGCTGTAATGCCCGGAACCACTTGGAAACGCACACCAGCATCAGCCAAAACTTCCAGTTCTTCACCACCGCGGCCAAACACAAATGGATCGCCACCTTTAATGCGCACCACTTTGTAGCCTTGCTTAGCAAAGTCCACCAGCAGCTGGTTGGTCTTTTCTTGCGGCACACTGTGGTGCCCAGCACGTTTACCCACGCACACCAAAATGGTTTCGCTTGGAATTAACGCCATGATCTCGTCAGACACTAGGTAGTCGTAAAGCACGACCTCAGCTTGTTGTAGGCAGTTGAGTGCTTTCAGCGTTAATAGCTCAGGGTCACCCGGACCGGCACCAACAAGGGCAACTTCACCCGGTTGAAGAGATTGCTTGCTGAAACGCGGAAGATCGGCAGCTCGGTTATCCGAAACCAGCCGAGGCTTGTTGATTGGAAAATTCGTTACTGAATCGTTAACTGCCATGTGCTTGCTCATCATCCATTGATATCGTTATGGATGGCATTATGGCGGTGGGTTTATATTACCGGAAATTCTAAAATTTCATTTTTTATTCAAAAAACTGCTAAGAAGCTTTTGTTAGGTCTCATTCAAAATGGTGAAAAAGGCATCAGTCTGACACTTTCCTCCGCATTTAATTGCCTAATGCTCACAGTTTTCTGCATCTTAGCCTGAGCTTGCACTAATATTTGTTACATTACGCTGTACGACCCCTCTATCCCATTTAATTGGAGCACCTCATGAAAATGGCAGTTAATCCCGTATCCGTCGCAGTTTTAAGCGGTATGTTGACGCTTGCAGGTCCAGCAATGGCGGACACTATTAAGCTACGTATTATCGAAACCACCGACATTCACACTAATGTGATGGATTACGACTACTACAAAGATCAGCCTTCTCAACAAATCGGCCTTAGCCGTGCAGCTACACTGGTTAAGCAAGCTCGTGAAGAAGCAGTGAACAGTGTTTTGGTCGACAATGGCGACTTGATTCAAGGCAGTCCGATGGGCGATTACATGGCAGCGAAAGGGATTAACGCTGGCGAAATCCACCCGGTGTACAAAGCGATGAACCAGTTGGATTACGATGTAGGTAATATTGGTAACCACGAATTCAACTACGGCCTTGAGTTCCTGAAAAACTCTATCGACGGTGCGAACTTCCCTTATGTTAGTGCTAACGTTTTCGACAAGAAGACAGGCGAGCACTACTTCAAACCTTATCTAATTAAAACGCACACGTTCAAAGACACTGATGGTCAAAGCCACGAAATCAAAGTAGGTTACATCGGCTTCGTCCCGCCACAAATCATGGTATGGGATAAGAAGAATCTAGAAGGTAAAGTCTTCGCTGAAGACATCACTGAGACAGCGAAAAAGCTGGTTCCTCAGATGAAGAAAGAAGGCGCAGACGTGATTGTGGCGATTCCACACTCAGGCATTTCGACTGACCCATACAAGCTAGGCGCTGAAAACTCGGTTTACTACCTCACAGAAGTTGAAGGTATTGATGCGATTGCATTTGGTCACTCTCACGCGGTATTCCCGGGTAAAGACTTTGCCAAGCTGCAAGGTGTAGACAACGCAAAAGGCACAATTAATGGCGTAACCGCAGTCATGCCAGGTCGCTGGGGTAGCCACGTTGGCGTAATGGACTTGATGCTGAAAGAAAAAGACGGCAAGTGGCAAGTGGTTGAAGGTCAATCTGAAGCGCGCCCTATCTTCGATAAAGCCAACAAGAAATCTTTGGCCGAAGCTGATAAAGGCATCGTGGATGCACTTGTTGATGACCATAAAGGCACACGTGAATTCGTCAACCAGCCAATCGGTAAAGCAAATGATGTGATGTACAGCTTCCTAGCGCTTGTACAAGATGATCCAACGATTCAAATCGTAAACCTAGCGCAGAAAGATTACGTGGAACGCTTTATCCAAGGCGACCCAGATCTTGCAGACATTCCAGTAGTAAGCGCAGCGGCACCATTTAAAGTGGGCGGACGTAAAGACGATCCAAATGGCTTCACGGAAGTAGAGTCCGGCCAGCTGACTTTCCGTAATGCCGCGGATCTTTACTTATACCCGAATACGCTGGTAGCAATGAAGGTTAAAGGCAAAGAAGTTCACGAATGGCTAGAGTGTAGTGCAGGTCAGTTCAATCATATTGATGTTAACAGCACCCAACCTCAGTCTTTGATCAACTGGGATAACTTCCGTACTTACAATTTCGACGTGATGGATGGTGTGAACTACCAAATCGATGTTACTCAACCGCCGAAGTACGATGCGGATTGTAAAGTGATCAACCCAGATTCACAGCGTATCGTGAACCTGACTTACAACGGTAAACCGGTTGATCCGAAACAAGACTTCATCATCGCAACCAACAACTACCGTGCTTACAGTGCAACCTTCCCGGGTACTGGTCCGGACTTCATCGCGTTTGATTCTCCAGATGAGAACCGCTCTGTAGTGGCCGCTTACATCTCTCGCATCAGTAAAGAGCAAGGTGAAGTAACACCAAGCGCGGATAACAACTGGTCATTCGCACCAATCAAATCGGATAACAAACTTGATGTTCGTTTTGAAACCTCACCAAGTGATAAAGCTGCGCAGTTCATCAAAGAGAAAGGGCAATACCCGATGAAACGTGTCGCCACTGACGAAGTTGGTTTCGCGATTTACCAAATCGACCTGAATAAATAAGGCAAGTTTAGCAATAATTTCAAGCGGCTCTCATGAGCCGCTTTTTTGTTGTTAGTAAAAACCGTTAGAATGACGAAAACCGTTTCTGAGTTATCACATGCACAGCGATCTTTTTTCAGACTTAATCAACCATGGCTTCCTTGAAGATGAAGCGAATCAGCTTATTGAACATGGACAACAGCTTGAACTGCCAACGCGCCATATTCTCAATCACCAAGGTGAGTTCAGCTCTCATATCTACTTTGTATTAGAGGGCTTGTGCCACGCCAGCTATCTGACTGACAAAGGGAAGGAATTCAGTAAAGAGTTCTACTGGGAAAAAGATTGGGTGATTGGCTTTGAAGGGCTTATCAAGAATCAGCCATCGCCGTACTTATTAGAAACGCTGACACCTTGTCATCTGTTTTGCTTGCCGATTGAAGTGCTACACCAATGGCGTGAAGAAAAGCATCCTATCTACTTAAAGCTGCTCGAAGCACAGCTGATGCATAAAGAAAACAAAGAACGCTTTATGTTGCTCTACTCACCGGAAGAGCGCTACCAACTGTTTTGTCAGCATTATCCAGACTTAGAGCAGCGTATTACCGATAGCCAGATTGCCGCTTACTTGGGGATTACAGCGATCAGTCTTAGCCGAATTAAATCGCGCTTAAAGAAAGGCTATGAATAAGATCAGGTAGGCAGGAAAAAACAAAGGCGCTCATATCGAGCGCCTTTGCACTAAATGAGGTTCTGCTTACTTCAGAATACGAGCACGGAATTGACGACCTTTCATCTTACCGTTGCTGATGGTTTGCAGTGCTTTCTTCGCCACAGATTTCTCTACCGCAACATAAGAACGCATCGCCATTAGCTGGATCTTACCCACTTGTGCACCCGTGATACCATTTTTACCGGTCAAACAGCCAAGGATGTCACCCGCACGTACTTTCTGTTTCTTACCGCCATCGATATTAATCGTCACCATCTTCGCTTGGTATGGTTGCTGAGTTGATTTCGCTGGCAGTGTTGCTGGTACCACATCCATCTCTAGGTACTCTTCAATACGAGCCACACGTAGACCATCTTTCTCACCAAAGAAACTGAACGCCAGACCTTTGCTGCCCGCACGACCAGTACGGCCGATACGGTGAACGTGTACTTCAGGGTCACGAGACAGTTCGAAGTTAAATACTGCATCAAGGTTGTCGACATCCAAACCACGCGCCGCCACGTCTGTTGCAACAAGGATAGAGACACTCTTGTTAGCAAACTGGACTAGAGCTTGGTCGCGCTCACGCTGTTCTAGATCGCCATGAAGATCCACCACACTGAAGCCTTTGTGATGCAGTTCATCTGCTACATTCTGTACTTCTTTCTTGGTATTACAGAACACCACCGCTGACTCTGGCTGGTGCGTCAGTAGTAGGTTCGCCAAAGCTTCATCGCGTGCTTCTGAGCCTTCAACGTTGTAAAAGTACTGCGCGATGCTCGACGTATCGTGTGTCGATTCTACTTTGATCATCTCTGGCGATTGCATAATACGTTGAGCAATCTGTTCGATCTTCTCAGGGAAAGTCGCACTGAATAGCAGTGTTTGACGTTGTTTAGGCGCAGCATCAATGATCGCATCAAGGGCGTCTTGGAAGCCCATCTCCAGCATGCGGTCTGCTTCATCTAGAACCAGCGTGTTTAGCTCTTCTAGGTTAATGCGACCTTTCTCTAGGTGATCAAGGATACGACCTGGCGTACCCACCAGAATATGAGCACCATGCTCTAGTGAACCGATTTGCGGTCCCATTGGCATGCCGCCACATAGTGTCAGTACTTTAATGTTGTGAATACCACGACCTAACGTACGGATCTCTTTCGCCACCTGATCAGCCAGTTCACGCGTTGGGCACAACACCAAAGATTGTACACGGAAGCGCTTCACGTTTAGGTTGGACAATACGCCCAGACCAAATGCCGCCGTTTTACCTGAGCCTGTTTTGCCCTGACCAATCACATCACGCTGATTCAAAATCGCAGGTAAGCTCAACGCTTGAATTGGCGTCATATGGGTGTAGTTCAATGATTCAAGCGTCTCTAGTAGCGCTGGATTAAGCCCTACTTGGTCAAAAGTTTGTTTGCTCACAGGGAAATATCCTCAGGTGGGATGAAAAAGAGGGCACATTATCGCCAGATTTGTCACGAAGACCAGTGAAAATTAACCATTGTTAATGAGTAATAGCAGAAAACGACGTAAAGTCAGCTGCATTCGCTCATTAATGGATATTGAAAATGATCAACTGGACTGCCCTACCTTTCTCTCAACTGACAACAACACAACTCTACGAGATGCTGCGCCTGCGCGTTGATGTCTTTGTGGTGGAGCAAACCTGTCCTTATCCAGAACTGGACGGCAAAGATACACTGGAAGGCGTTTTTCACCTATTGGGCTACAAAGACGATGAACTGGTTGCCTGCGCTCGTCTATTGCCTGCTGGCACCACTTACGACAATGTCAGTATTGGTCGTGTAGTAACCAAGCAAAGCGCTCGTGGTGGTGGTCTTGGACATGAACTGCTTGAGCAAGCCCTGCAACATTGCCAACAGCTTTGGGCAGGTAAAACGATAGATATCGGTGCGCAAGAACACCTGATGGCTTTCTATGCGAGTCATGGCTTTGAAGTCATTTCCGAAAGCTACCTTGAAGATGGTATCCCCCATGTCGATATGCGCCGAGTGAGCTAAATGTCACCTCACCACCTGGCGTTACTATTACTGGTTATCGGCAACTTGGCGGCGTCACTCTCCGATGTCGCCGTCAAACTGATTGAAGGCGGCATTAGCCCGTTCCAATATATGTTTGTGCGTCAGTTGGCTTCCCTGCTGCTCATCCTACCTTTCTATCTCAGACAACAACCGGATAAACGTAGCCTAAAGCAAGCACCTATTACCTTGTTGCGAGCGCATCTAATATTAATTGGCAGCGGATGTATGATGGTTGCGGTGACTCACCTCCCTCTGGCAACTGCCAACGCGGTTTTTTACGCAGCGCCGATTTTAATGTTGCCGCTGTCGATATTGTTCCTCAAAGAGCATCCTCCACTAAGTAAAATCTTGCTCACTTGCTTCGGGTTCCTTGGTGTCCTAGTGGTACTCAGACCGGATCATTTTCATTGGGCTGCATTGTTTGCACTCGGCACGGCGACCACACTGGCAATGTTTAATATATTGGTAAGAAAGCTACCCAGTGAACAGTCTGTCGTCACCACACTTTGGTGGACCACTCTATTCTCGTTACCCATCTCTGCAGTACTAGCTGGGTTTTACTGGCAACCTATGACGGGACAGGAGTTGGTATTAGTCATCGTGAGTGCGGTTTGTATCTTAAGTTATAACGGTTTGGCTGTACTAGCGTATCAGAAAGCGCCAGCCGGAGAGATAGCACTCGCCGAATACTCTGGCTTAGTGTTTGTTACGCTCTTTGGGATATGGTGGTTTGACGAGATCCCGGACTGGCTGACAGCGGTAGGGATCCTAATGATTGTGTTGCCGCTCTTGCCATGGAATAAAAGAAGACGACTCACCAATCGAGAGGCATAAGATTGGGATACCACCACAAGCAAACGGAACGACATAAAAAAGGCGCGAATCATCGCGCCTTTAGAATGTTTGTTACTGAACGTTATTTATTACGCCCGAATGTGCCATCAGATAAACGGAAGAACATCACCGACTCGCCACTTTTCTCAAGCTGAAGCATATCTAATTTGCCATCGTCAGCGAGCTTAAAGCGAACCAATTGCCCCTGCTTGATTCGGCTTAGTGGCTTGTCGCTGCCTTCAATTTTAACTAAGGCATTCAAGTCCGCCATCGGCAGTTGGTTACTACGGAATACTTGAGCCAACGTATCACCGTTCTTTACCGTGTACTCTTTCCATTGCTCAGATTTTGGCTCTGAGTTTTGCGCTGAACGCTGCTCACTTAAACTTTGCGCATTCAACTGAATGGCAACACGTTGATTCTCGACTTGAGTGTCATCAATAAGTGTTTCAGTATCTTTTGGCACTGGGATGATCAGAAGCACCAACACCACAGGCACCAATACCATTAGTGCACGCTGATGTAGTTTTGGAAGGCGTTGCCAAAACTGAATGACTGGCTGTAATCTCTCCTGCCACTTCTCTTTGTTAAACGGCTGCTTCCAATCGATAGCAGCGAGCTTTTGTTTCATCAATTCGACATGGTCGACTTGCTGCTTTTTCTTTCTGCGACGATTCATTCTGATGAGTCCCTTAATACTTCTAATCTCAGTATAAAAATACCAGCGCGGAGAGTATATGTTTTTCGCCAAAGTAAAATGTAATTTGGCGTAAATTAGCAGAAATTTCACTTGGAGTAAGAGATAAGTCACACCCTCTGCTCCAGAATGCGACATTCGAGCGCAATCATTTAAACCGAGGCTCGAACCTGATATCCTGTGCCTTTATCACTCCTAATAAGAGCGACATTCATGTCTGAAATTAAATTTGAAACTGCAGAACAGAAAGCTAGCTACGGTATTGGTCTGCAAATGGGTCAGCAACTAGCTGGTTCTGGTCTAGAAGGTCTTAGCGTTGACGCTATCGCTGCTGGTATTGCAACTGCACTAACTGGTGACATGCCATCTATCGAAATCGACGAGATCAACAACGCACTGCAAGAGCTACACACTCGTGCAGAAGCAGTTCGTCAAGAAGCAGCTAAAGCAGCAGCAGCTGACGGCGAAGCGTTCCTAAAAGACAACGCTCTACGTCCAGAAGTAAACGTTCTTGAGTCTGGTCTTCAGTACGAAATCATCACTGAAGGTACTGGTGAAATCCCAACAGCAGCATCTCAAGTACGTGTTCACTACCACGGTGAGCTAACTGACGGCACTGTATTCGACAGCTCTGTATCTCGCGGTCAACCAGCTGAGTTCCCAGTGACTGGCGTAATCAAAGGTTGGGTTGAAGCACTTCAACTAATGCCTGTTGGTTCTAAGTGGAAACTATACATCCCACAAGATCTAGCATACGGTGAGCGTGGCGCAGGTGCTGCTATCCCTCCGTTTGCTGCTCTAGTATTCGAAGTAGAACTACTAGACATCCTGTAATTGAGACTCTTCTCAATACAAATTCGAAGCGGCGCTCACTAGCGCCGCTTTTTTTTGTCTAAAATAAACAGACTTAAGCTCAACAACCTTAATGTCTATGTTATCTTAAGTAGTGAATAAACAATAACAATCGCAAGCCACACGGAGGTATTATGCGTAAAACACTCCTCACCTTAACGCTGCTTTCAATGAGCATTGGTACAGCCCACGCTTTTCTTGATGCTGTCACCGATAAAGAAAGCCAGGAAGGTTTAATGGACATGGTCAGCCAAGGCATGAATGCGGAATCATCACCGCTCACCGACTTACTCACTAGCCAGCTTCCGGTTTCGACCGAACAAGCAGTCGGCGGTACGGGTGCCCTTTTAGCGTTGGCACAAAGCCAACTGTCAGATCAAAACAGCAGTGAACTAAAATCTCTGATCCCAGGAATGTCGAGTTTGGATGGTGCGCAAAGCTTATTAGGTAATATTGAAAGTTTAAGTGCAGTACAAAGCACGTTCGATAAGCTGGGCTTAGACCCGTCGATGATCAGTCAGTTTGCACCAGTGATACTTGGCTATCTAGGTGGCCAAGGCGCAAGTGAAGGTTTGTTGAATTCGCTAAGCGGGTTATGGGGTTCAGACAACTAAGAAGTTTCGCCTAAACATAAATTAAGATGAAAGATTCGATTATCGAAGATTAGCGTTGAGAGGGGAAACGGAAAACTCAATTTGTTTCGCTTTCAAATACGACAGATACAAAAAAGCCGAGCTAATGCTCGGCTTTTTTTGTTCTTACGAACTGAGATTACTCAGCAGCTTCTTCAGCAGCTGGGCGATCTACAAGCTCAATGTAAGCCATTGGAGCTTTATCACCAGCACGGAAGCCAGCTTTTAGGATACGAGTGTAACCGCCCTGACGAGCAGCAAAACGTGGACCTAGTTCGTTAAACAGTTTTGCAACTACTTCGTTGTCACGAGTACGTGCAAATGCTAGACGACGGTTAGCAACACTGTCAGTCTTAGCTAGTGTAATCAAAGGCTCAACTACGCGACGTAGCTCTTTTGCTTTTGGCAAAGTAGTCTTGATAACTTCATGACGTACTAGAGAGCTAGCCATGTTGCTGAACATCGCTTTACGATGTGAGCTGTTGCGGTTGAGTTGACGACCACTCTTACGATGGCGCATGACCTAATCCTTCTAACTAGTATCGATTAATCTTCAGCGATTGATGCAGGTGGCCAGTTTTCTAGGCGCATGCCCAGAGACAGACCACGTGACGCAAGTACGTCTTTAATCTCAGTAAGAGATTTTTTACCAAGGTTAGGCGTTTTAAGTAGCTCAACCTCAGTACGTTGTACTAGATCACCGATGTAGTGAATCGCTTCTGCTTTCAGACAGTTAGCAGAGCGAACTGTTAGTTCAAGATCGTCTACAGGACGCAGTAGGATCGGATCGAATTCTGGCTTCTCTTCCTTCTCCTCAGGTACACGTACATCACGAAGATCTACGAACGCATCCAATTGTTCAGCTAGGATAGTAGCTGCACGACGGATTGCTTCCTCAGGTTCTAGAGTACCGTTCGTTTCCATATCGATAACAAGCTTGTCTAGATCAGTACGCTGCTCTACACGAGCTGCTTCTACAGCGTAGGCAATTTTGTCTACAGGGCTGTAAGTAGCATCTACTAGTAGGCGACCGATTGGACGCTCATCTTCTTCGTTATGGATACGCGCAGAAGCTGGAACATAACCACGACCACGTTCTACTTTGATACGCATTGCGATCTCAGCGTTGTCATCCGTTAGGTGACAAATAACGTGTTCAGGGTTAGCGATCTC
This sequence comes from Vibrio sp. D173a, assembly GCF_030248475.1. NCBI lineage: Bacteria > Pseudomonadati > Pseudomonadota > Gammaproteobacteria > Vibrionales > Vibrionaceae > Vibrio > Vibrio sp. D173a. The sequence continues at coordinate 20,668 of NZ_JAHGAH010000016.1, read as the reverse complement.
TACATCACCGTCATGGGTGATGTCACCTGCAACCACAGGGCCCGAGCCTGATTTGTTCAAAGTAATGAACACTTCATCTTTGCCTTCGGCAACGCGTACAGCCAAACCTTTAAGGTTTAGAAGAATTTCAAGAATATCTTCTTGAACGCCTTCTTTAGTGCTGTACTCATGAAGTACGCCTTCGATTTCTACTTCTGTTACAGCACAACCTGGCATAGAAGATAGAAGTATACGGCGAAGTGCATTACCCAGAGTATGACCAAAGCCACGCTCTAATGGCTCAAGAGTTACTTTTGCGTGAGTCGAGCTGATTTGTTCGATGTCAACTAGACGTGGCTTAAGAAATTCTGTTACAGAACCCTGCATTGTGTCCTCTCTTTAGTTTAAACCTTACTTAGAGTAAAGCTCGACGATCAATTGTTCGTTGATGTCAGCTGATAGATCAGAACGCTCAGGCATACGCTTGAATGTACCTTCCATCTTGCCACCATCTACTTCAATCCAAGTTGGTTTTTCACGTTGTTCAGCAACTTCTAGAGCTGCTTTGATACGAGCTTGCTGTTTAGCTTTCTCGCGGATAGAAACAACGTCATTAGCCGCTACTTTGAAAGAAGGAACGTTTACAACTTTACCGTTAACTAGGATAGCTTTGTGGCTAACTAGCTGACGTGCTTCTGCGCGAGTTGCGCCAAAGCCCATGCGGTAAACTACGTTATCAAGACGACCTTCAAGAAGCTGAAGCAGGTTCTCACCTGTATTGCCTTTAAGACGTGCAGCTTCTTTGTAGTAGTTACGGAATTGTTTTTCTAGAACGCCGTACATACGACGAACTTTTTGCTTCTCACGAAGCTGAACGCCATACTCAGATAGACGACCGCGACGAGCGCCGTGTACACCTGGTGCGTTATCAATTTTACACTTGGTATCGATCGCGCGAACACCAGACTTAAGGAATAAGTCAGTGCCTTCACGACGGCTAAGCTTCAGCTTAGGACCCAAATATCTTGCCATGATCTTTCTCCAGTAATCTAAAAAACGTTATACGCGACGTTTCTTAGGTGGACGACAACCGTTATGAGGGATTGGTGTAGCATCAACGATGTTTGTGATGCGGAAACCAGCAGCGTTCAGAGCGCGAACAGTAGATTCACGACCTGGACCTGGACCCTTAACCATAACTTCCAAGTTCTTTAGACCGTATTCTTTAGCCATTTCAGCACAACGCTCAGCAGCAACCTGTGCAGCGAACGGAGTAGACTTACGAGAACCACGGAAACCAGAACCACCTGCAGTAGCCCAAGCTAGAGCATTACCTTGACGGTCAGTAATGGTTACGATTGTGTTATTGAAAGAAGCATGGATGTGCGCAACGCCATCTGCAACTTGCTTGCGTACGCGCTTACGAGCGCGAGTTGGTTGTTTAGCCATTGTACTCTACCTTCCCGATTATTTCTTGATCGGCTTACGCGGACCCTTACGGGTGCGAGCATTGGTTTTAGTACGCTGTCCACGTAGTGGTAGACTGCGACGATGACGAAGACCACGGTAACAGCCAAGGTCCATAAGACGCTTGATGTTCATAGATACTTCACGACGTAGATCACCTTCTACAGTGTACTTAGCTACACCATCACGCAGTTGATCGATCTGCTCTTCAGTTAGTTCACTGATCTTAACATCTTCAGCAATACCCACTTCAGCTAGGATAGCTTGAGAGCGAGTTTTACCGATGCCGTAGATCGCCGTTAGAGCGATTACAGCGTGTTTTTGATCAGGAATGTTAATGCCTGCTATACGGGCCATTATTCACTCCTAAGTGTTTCTATAAAAGAATTAGCCGCAGCAAAGCCCGTTATGGATACGCTGCGGGATACTACTTCTTTTGCACGCAAAAGGTAGGCCGAGGAATATACTCGACCTAACCTTCGTTTTCAAGTAAAAATTTCTGCTAATTAGCCTTGGCGCTGTTTGTGCTTTGGCTCACTGCAAATCACGCGAACAACACCGTTGCGCTTGATTACTTTACAGTTACGGCAGATTTTTTTAACGGAAGCACGAACTTTCATTGCTAAACTCCGTAATTGAAACTGAGTCTACCGTCGAATTAACGACCGTAGCCTTTCAGATTCGCTTTCTTCAACACAGAATCATACTGTTGAGACATCAGATGAGTCTGTACCTGTGCCATAAAGTCCATGATAACAACTACTACGATTAGTAGAGATGTACCGCCGAAGTAGAAACGTACGTTCCACGCGACCATCATGAACTCGGGAATCAGACAGATAAAGGTAATGTACAGTGCACCCGCTAGGGTTAAACGTGTCATCACTTTATCAATGTACTTAGCTGTCTGCTCACCTGGGCGGATACCGGGTACGAATGCACCGGACTTCTTCAAGTTATCTGCTGTTTCGCGCGGGTTGAAAACCAACGCCGTGTAGAAGAAACAGAAGAAAATAATCGCTGCTGCATAAAGCATTACATACAGCGGTTGACCTGGGCTAAGAGCCAAAGACACGTCAGTTAACCAACCGAACGCGCTGCTCTCACCGTTCTGACCAAACCACTGAGCCAGTGTTCCTGGGAACAGGATAATACTTGATGCAAAAATCGCTGGAATAACACCTGCCATATTAATTTTAAGTGGCAAATGCGAGCTTTGCGCAGCAAATACTTTACGACCTTGTTGACGCTTAGCGTAGTTAACGACGATTCGGCGTTGACCACGTTCCATGAAAACAACGAAGTAAATTACTGCAAAAGCTAATACCGCGATTAGCAGCAGAAGAAGTACATGCAATTCACCTTGACGCGCTTGCTCGATTGTTTGACCGATTGCAGAAGGCAATCCAGCAACAATACCTGCAAAAATCAGAATGGAAATACCATTACCGATTCCTCGCTCTGTAATTTGTTCACCTAACCACATTAGGAACATGGTACCGGTTACTAAACTTACGGTAGCAATTAGCGTAAACATGGTTTGGTTCATAACAACCAGATTGTCGACCATGTTTGGTAAGCCAGTTGCAATACCAATAGCTTGGAATGTTGCAAGTACAAGCGTGCCGTAGCGTGTGTATTGGCTGATCTTGCGACGGCCTGCTTCACCCTCTTTTTTGAGTTCCGCTAACGCTGGATGAACTACAGTTAGCAGTTGGACAACAATAGATGCCGAAATATACGGCATGATGCCCAACGCTAGTATAGATGCACGCTCAAGAGCACCACCGGAGAACATGTTAAACATTTCAACGATGGTACCTTTTTGCTGTTCGAACAAATCGGCAAGTACAGCAGCGTCAATACCAGGAATCGGCACAAAAGAGCCGGCTCGGAATACTAAAAGTGCACCAATTACGAATAACAAGCGCGACTTTAGTTCACTTAAGCCGCTCTGAGCACTACGAAAATCTTGTCCTGGTTTCTTAGCCATCTGTACCTCGTTCCTCGAGATTATTCCTCGATTTTACCGCCTGCAGCTTCGATTGCAGCTTTAGCGCCTTTAGTCACACGTAGACCTTTAACAGTCACTGCTTTGTTGATTTCACCAGAAAGAACAACTTTAACGAATTCGATGTTCTTAGTGATGATGTTAGCAGCTTTAAGGCTGTTTAGATCTACCACGTCACCAGAAACTTTCGCTAGTTCACCTAGACGAACTTCAGCAGACACTAGGCTCTTACGAGAAGTGAAACCGAATTTTGGTAGACGTTGTTTCAGAGGCATCTGACCGCCTTCGAAACCTGGACGAACTTTACCGCCAGAACGTGATTTTTGACCTTTGTGACCACGGCCACCAGTTTTACCTAGGCCAGAACCGATACCGCGACCTACACGCTTAGGAGCATGCTTAGAGCCAGCAGCCGGTGCAAGAGTATTCAAACGCATTCTGATTACTCCTCAACTTTAACCATGTAGTAAACCTTGTTGATCATACCGCGTACGCACGGAGTATCTTCAAGTTCTACTGTGTGGTTGATTTTACGAAGACCTAGACCACGCAAAGTAGCTTTGTGCTTTGGTAGGCGGCCAATTGAGCTTTTAGTTTGAGTTACTTTAATAGTTGCCATGGTGTTCTTACTCCGAAATAGCTTCAACAGTTAGACCACGTTTAGCAGCAACCATTTCTGGCGACTTCATGCTACCTAGTGCATCGATCGTTGCACGAACGATGTTGATAGGGTTCGTAGAACCGTATGCTTTAGATAGTACGTTGTGTACGCCAGCAACTTCTAGTACTGCACGCATCGCACCACCTGCGATAACACCAGTACCTTCTGCAGCAGGCTGCATGTAAACTTTAGAGCCCGAATGGCGACCTTTCACTGGGTGGTGAAGAGTGCCTTCGTTTAGCGCGATAGTAGTCATGTTACGACGCGCTTTTTCCATTGCTTTTTGAATCGCTGCAGGTACTTCACGAGCTTTGCCGTAACCGAAACCTACACGACCGTTACCGTCACCAACTACTGTTAGTGCAGTGAAGCTCATGATTCGACCGCCTTTAACCGTTTTAGAAACGCGGTTAACTGCGATTAGCTTTTCTTGCAAATCATTCGCTTGAACTTGTTGTTCTTTAGCCATCTTCCAACCCTACCTTAGAATTTCAGACCAGCTTCGCGAGCAGATTCTGCTAGCGCCGCTACTCGACCGTGGTATTGGAAACCAGAACGATCAAATGCAACTGCAGTTACGCCTTTTTCAAGAGCGCGCTCTGCAACAGCTTTACCTACTGCTTTAGCTGCATCAACGTTACCAGTGTATTTCACTTGCTCACGGATCGCTTTTTCTACAGTAGAAGCTGCTGCGATAACCTCAGAGCCATTAGCCGCGATAACCTGTGCGTACACGTGACGAGGAGTACGGTGTACAACTAGGCGAGTCGCACCCAGTTCTGCAATCTTACGACGTGCGCGTGTAGCACGACGGATGCGAGATGCTTTCTTATCCATAGTGTTACCTTACTTCTTCTTAGCTTCTTTAGTACGCACATTTTCATCTGCGTAACGAACACCTTTACCTTTGTAAGGCTCAGGTTGACGGTAAGAACGAATGTCAGCCGCAACTTGACCAACTAGTTGCTTATCACAACCAGTAATGATGATTTCAGTTTGGCTTGGACATTCAGCTTTAATACCCGCTGGCAACTCGTGCTCAACTGGGTGAGAGAAGCCTAGTGTTAGACCTACAGCGTTGCCTTTAATAGCAGCACGGTAACCAACACCTTTAAGAGTTAGCTTCTTAGTAAAGCCTTCAGTAACACCAACAACCATGTTGTTAACTAGAGCGCGAGCTGTACCAGCTTGTGCCCATGCGTTAGCAGCACCTTCTTTCGGACCGAAAGTTAGGTTGTTTTCTTCCTGAGCGATAACTACAGCGTCGTTTAGAACGCGAGTCAGTTCGCCTTTAGCACCTTTTACAGTGATTTCTTGGCCGTTTAGTTTCACCTCTACGCCAGCTGGAATAGCGACAGGTGCTTTTGCAACACGAGACATAGTCTACTCCTATTAAGCTACGTAACAGATGATTTCACCGCCAAGACCTGCTTTACGTGCAGCGCGGTCTGACATCAGACCCTTGGAAGTAGAAACGATAGCAATACCAAGACCACCCATTACAGAAGGAAGTTGATCTTTCTTCTTGTAAACACGTAGGCCTGGACGAGAAACACGTTTAAGTTGCTCGATTACTGGTTTAGCTTGGAAGTACTTAAGTGTAACTTCTAGCTCAGGTTTTGCTTCGCCTTCAACAGCGAAGTCAACGATGTAACCTTCAGCTTTTAGTAGTGCAGCAATTGCAACTTTAAGCTTTGAAGAAGGCATTTTAACAGCAACTTTGTTTGCTGCCTGACCGTTACGAACGCGGGTCAGCATATCCGAAATCGGATCTTGCATGCTCATATGATTTACTCCAAATGATTAAGTGGCAATTACCAGCTAGCCTTACGAAGACCCGGAATCTCGCCTTTCATGCAAGCTTCACGAACCTTAATACGGCTTAGACCGAACTTACGTAGGTAACCGTGTGGACGACCAGTTTGGTTACAACGGTTGCGCTGACGTGATGCACTTGAATCACGTGGAAGAGATTGCAGTGTAAGAACCGCATTCCAACGATCTTCTTCAGATGCGTTTACATCGCTGATGATAGCTTTTAGCGCAGCACGCTTTTCAGCGAACTTAGCTACTAGCTTCGCACGTTTTGCTTCACGTGCTTTCATTGAATTTTTAGCCATAACAGTAACCCTTCACCTTACTTACGGAATGGGAAGTTAAAGGCAGCCAGCAGAGCACGGCCTTCCTCATCAGTACAAGCAGACGTCGTAATAGTGATGTCTAGACCGCGTACTCGATCAACTTTATCAAAGTCGATTTCCGGGAAGATGATTTGCTCGCGAACGCCCATGCTGTAGTTACCGCGACCGTCAAAAGACTTAGCGCTAACACCACGGAAGTCACGTACACGTGGAAGTGCGATAGAGATTAAACGCTCTAAAAATTCCCACATACGTTCGCCACGCAAGGTTACTTTACAACCGATAGGGTAGCCTTCACGGATTTTGAAACCTGCAACAGATTTACGAGCTTTAGTGATAAGTGGCTTTTGACCAGAGATCGTTGCCATATCAGCAGCTGCGTTTTCTAGCAGTTTCTTATCGTTGATTGCTTCACCAACACCCATGTTTAGGGTGATTTTCTCGATTCTAGGGACTTGCATGACGCTTGTGTAGCTAAACTGTTTGGTCAGTTCAGCGACTACAGACGACTTGTAGTAATCATGCAGTTTCGCCATAGTAGAACTCCAAATTACTTCTATTAGTTAGAAACGATTTCGTTGTTAGACTTAAAGAAACGAACTTTCTTACCATCTTCAAAACGGAAACCGATACGGTCAGCTTTACCAGTAGCTGCGTTAAAGATCGCCACGTTAGAAACATCGATAGCTGCTTCTTGCTCTACAATACCGCCTTGGATACCTAGTGCAGGAACAGGTTTCTGGTGTTTCTTAACAAGGTTGATACCTTCAACGATAACTTTACCAGTTGCTAGGACCTTAGTTACTTTACCTTTCTTGCCTTTGTCTTTACCAGCAAGAACGATTACTTCGTCGTTACGACGGATTTTAGCTGCCATTTCTACGTGCTCCTTACAGAACTTCTGGAGCCAGTGAAACGATCTTCATGAACTTATCGCCACGAAGTTCGCGTGTCACAGGACCAAAGATACGTGTACCGATTGGTTGCTCAGTGTTGTCGTTCAACAATACACAAGCATTTCGGTCGAAGCGAATGACAGAACCGTCAGGACGACGTACGCCTTTACGGGTGCGCACTACCACCGCCTTCAGAACGTCACCTTTCTTAACTTTACCGCGAGGAATTGCTTCCTTAACAGTAACTTTGATAACGTCACCGATATGTGCATAACGGCGGTGAGAGCCACCCAGAACCTTAATACACATTACGCTGCGTGCGCCTGAGTTATCAGCTGCGTCCAGCATACTTTGCATTTGGATCATGTTAGTGCTCCGCTAAATAATAAAAAAACTAGACCCTCTCGGGTCGGGCTGCCTCTTTAAAAGGGACGCGAATTGTACCACCCTTTTTTTCAATTGGGTAGTCAAAAAATAAACGGCTCCAAAAATTATTTTTGGAGCCGTTTTTAATCATAGAATAAAGAAGATTAGATCTTCGCTTTTTCTAGGACTTTAACCAATGTCCAAGACTTAGTCTTAGACAGAGGACGACACTCTGCGATTTCAACTGTGTCGCCTAGGCCACACTCGTTGTTCTCGTCATGTGCGTGTACTTTAGTCGTGCGCTTTACGAATTTACCGTAAATTGGGTGTTTAACCATGCGCTCGATAGCAACTACGATAGACTTGTCCATCTTGTCGCTAACAACACGACCTTGTTGAGTACGTTTTACTTCGCTCATTATGCGCCTGCCTTCTCAGTCAAAACAGTTTTCACACGTGCGATATCACGGCGTACAGCTTTCAGAGTATGAGTTTGCTGTAGCTGACCAGTTGCAGCTTGCATGCGCAAGTTGAACTGTTCACGTAGCAAATTCAATAGCTCAGCGTTAAGCTCTTCAACGCTTTTCTCGCGTAGATCTTGTGCTTTCATCACATCACCTGCTTAGTTACAAATGTAGTTTTGAATGGCAGTTTACGAGCCGCTAGGCGGAACGCTTCACGAGCCAATTCTTCAGGTACACCACCCATTTCGTACATAACCTTACCAGGTTGGATTTGGGCTACCCAGTACTCAACGTTACCTTTACCCTTACCTTGACGAACTTCAAGTGGTTTTTCTGTGATTGGTTTGTCTGGGAACACACGGATCCAGATTTTACCTTGACGCTTAACGTGACGTGTCATTGCACGACGTGCCGCTTCGATTTGACGAGCAGTTAGACGACCACGGCCAACAGCTTTAAGACCGAATTCGCCGAAGCTTACATCAGTACCTTTAGCTAGACCACGGTTACGACCTGTCTGAACCTTACGGAACTTAGTACGTTTAGGTTGTAGCATCTGTCGACTCCTTACTTACGGCCTTTACGCTGCTTCTTAGGCTTGTCGCCTTTAGGCTCTACAGCGTTAGCTGCTGGCATACCACCTAGGATCTCACCTTTGAAGATCCAAGTTTTAATGCCGATCACACCGTATTGAGTGTGAGCCGAAGAAGTTGCGTAATCAATGTCAGCACGTAGAGTGTGTAGAGGTACACGACCTTCACGGTACCACTCAGAACGTGCAATTTCAGCGCCGCCTAGACGACCACTTACTTCTACTTTGATGCCTTTAGCACCTAGACGCATTGCGTTTTGTACCGCGCGCTTCATAGCACGACGGAACATAACACGACGCTCTAGTTGAGACGCGATGCTGTCACCAACAAGTTGTGCATCAAGTTCAGGCTTACGTACTTCAGCGATGTTAATTTGCGCTGGTACACCTGCAATTTTTGCTACAGCTGCGCGTAGTTTCTCAACGTCTTCACCTTTCTTACCGATTACAACGCCTGGACGAGCAGTGTGAATAGTCACACGGATGCTCTTAGCAGGACGCTCGATAACGATGCGTGAAAGAGACGCTTTTTGTAGTTCCTTAGTTAGGAACTGACGTACCTTGAAGTCGCCGTCTAGGTTGTCAGCGAAATCTTTGGTGTTAGCAAACCATGTAGCATTCCAAGGCTTAACGATGCCAAGACGAATACCATTAGGATGTACTTTTTGACCCATTGCTTACTCTCCTAGTCTCTAGCGATCTGCTACAACAACAGTGATGTGGCTTGAACGCTTCAAGATACGATCCGCACGACCTTTAGCACGAGGCATAATACGCTTCATGGTTGGGCCTTCATCTACAAAGATTTTTGCGACATTCAGATCGTCAATATCTGCACCTTCGTTGTGCTCCGCGTTAGCGATAGCAGACTCTAGAACTTTCTTAACTAAAACAGCAGCTTTTTTGTTGCTGAAAGTTAGGATTTCTAGAGCTTGGTCAACAGATTTACCACGAATTAGATCCGCAACTAAGCGAGCTTTCTGAGGCGAAATGCGAGCAAAGTTATGTTTAGCAATAGCTTCCATTATTTACTCCTTAACGCTTCTTAGCTTTCTTATCCGCAGCGTGACCGCGGTAAGTACGTGTTGGTGCGAATTCACCTAGTTTGTGACCGATCATTTCTTCGGTTACGAAAACAGGTACGTGCTGACGACCATTATGGACAGCGATGGTCAAACCGATCATCGATGGGATGATCATTGAACGACGGGACCAAGTCTTAAGTGGCTTTTTGTCTCCGCTTTCCACCGCTTTCTCTACCTTCTTCAGCAAGTGTAGGTCAATAAATGGACCTTTCTTGAGAGAACGTGGCATGGCGATTCCTCTTTATATAGATTACTTGTTACGACGACGTACGATGTACTTGTCAGTGCGTTTGTTCTTACGAGTCTTGAAGCCTTTAGTTGGCATACCCCAAGGAGATACTGGGTGACGACCGCCAGATGTACGACCTTCACCACCACCGTGTGGGTGATCAACCGGGTTCATTACTACACCACGTACGGTTGGACGTACGCCGCGCCAGCGTGAAGCACCAGCTTTACCAAGTTCACGTAGCATGTGCTCAGAGTTACCAACTTCACCGATTGTTGCACGGCCTTCAGAAAGAACTTTGCGCATTTCGCCAGAGCGTAGACGGATAGTTACGTACGCACCGTCGCGAGCAACGATTTGAGCGTAAGCACCAGCCGAACGAGCTAGCTGACCACCTTTACCAGGTTTTAATTCAACGTTGTGTACAGTTGAACCTACTGGGATGTTACGCATTGGAAGAGTGTTACCAGCTTTAATCGGTGCATCAACACCAGATTGGATAACATCACCCGCGTTAACACCTTTAGGTGCTAGGATGTAGCGACGCTCACCGTCTTTGTAAAGAACTAGAGCAATGTTTGCGCTACGGTTTGGATCGTATTCTAGACGCTCAACTGTCGCTGGGATACCGTCTTTAGTACGTTTGAAGTCAACTACACGGTAGTGGTGCTTGTGACCACCGCCGATGTGACGTACTGTGATACGACCGTTGTTGTTACGACCACCGTTCTTAGAGTTTTTCTCTAGAAGAGGTGCGTATGGCTTGCCCTTGTGTAGGTCAGCGTTAACAACTTTAACAACGTGACGACGACCAGGGGAAGTCGGCTTACATTTAACAATAGCCATTTTTAACTACTCCTGTTATTCCGCGCCGCCAACAAAGTCAAGATCTTGACCTTCTTTCAAAGTAACGTACGCTTTCTTAACGTCGCTGCGGCGACCTTGGCGTAGACCTTGACGTTTGGTCTTACCCTTAGTGATAAGAGTATTTACAGACTTAACTTCAACTTCAAAAAGCTTTTCTACAGCTGCTTTGATCTCTTTCTTAGTTGCATCTTTAGCTACTTTGAAAACGATAGTGTTCGCTTTCTCAGCTGCCATAGTTGCTTTTTCAGAGATGTGCGGTGCACGTAGAACTTTTAGGATACGCTCTTCAGTGATCATGCTAGCATCTCCTCAACTTGCTTAACTGCTTCAGCAGTCATTACAACTTTGTCGAACGCGATTAGTGAAACTGGGTCGATACCAGCAACGTCACGTGCGTCAACTTTGTATAGGTTACGAGCAGCTAGGAATAGATTCTCATCTACTTCGCTAGTCACGATTAGAGCGTCAGTTAGCTCAAGCTCTTTAAGCTTAGCAACTAGCTCTTTAGTCTTTGGCGCTTCAACTGAGAAGTTATCAACAACGATTAGACGCTCTTGACGAACTAGCTCAGAAAGAATGCTCTTCATAGCACCGCGGTACATTTTCTTGTTAACTTTTTGGCTGTGATCTTGTGGTTTCGCAGCAAAAGTAACACCACCTGTACGCCAGATTGGGCTACGGATTGTACCAGCACGCGCACGGCCAGTACCTTTTTGACGCCATGGCTTAGCGCCACCGCCAGAAACTTCTGAACGTGTTTTTTGAGCACGAGTACCTTGACGAGCACCTGCTGCAAATGCAACAACTACTTGGTGTACAAGAGCTTCGTTAAACTCACGTCCGAAAGTAGTTTCGGAAACAGTTAGTGCATCAGCACCTTTAACCATTAGTTCCATTACTTACTCCTGAGACGTTATGCTTTAACAGCTGGTTTAACGATCACGTTGCCACCTGTTGAGCCTGGTACTGCACCTTTAATAAGAAGCAGATTGCGCTCAGCGTCAACACGTACGATCTCTAGGTTTTGAGTCGTTACACGCTCAGCACCCATGTGACCTGCCATTTTCTTGCCTTTAAATACGCGACCTGGAGTTTGACATTGGCCAATTGAACCCGGTGCACGGTGAGACAATGAGTTACCGTGAGTCATATCTTGAGTACGGAAGTTCCAACGCTTAACAGCGCCTTGGAAACCTTTACCCTTAGATGTACCAGTAACGTCTACTTTCTTAGTTTCGTTGAATAGTTCAACTGTTAGCTCAGCGCCAACTGCGAACTCTTCACCGTTTTCCAAACGGAATTCCCAAAGACCACGACCAGCTTCAACGCCAGCTTTAGCAAAGTGACCTGCTTCAGCTTTGTTTACACGGTTAGCTTTCTTTGAACCAGCAGTTACCTGGATTGCAGCGTAGCCATCTGTCTCAAGAGTTTTAACTTGAGAAACACGGTTTGCTTCAACTTCAACAACTGTTACTGGGATAGAAACGCCGTCTTCAGTAAATACGCGGGTCATGCCCACTTTACGACCGATTAGACCAATCATTCTTCTAATCTCCCTTAACCTAGGCTAATTTGAACGTCAACGCCCGCAGCAAGGTCTAGACGCATTAGAGCATCAACAGTTTTGTCTGTTGGCTCAACGATGTCGATTAGACGCTTGTGAGTACGAATTTCGTACTGGTCACGTGCTTTCTTGTTAACGTGTGGAGAGATAAGAACTGTGAAACGCTCTTTACGAGTTGGCAGTGGGATTGGACCACGAACCTGTGCGCCAGTGCGCTTAGCTGTTTCAACGATTTCCGCTGTAGAAGCGTCGATTAGTTTGTAATCGAATGCTTTTAGGCGGATACGGATACGTTGGTTCTGCATGAGACAGAGCTCCAATATTAAAAATTACACAAACAATATCGCCACTCAAACTCGTCAAGACGAGAGAATGCCGATTGATTTATGTGAAACCGTAGCATCCAAGATTAGGACGCATTGTCAGTTAATTTTCGATTAACTATCCCTATATGCCAGAGTCACGTCTGGGGATAGTTTTTCCGAAGAAAAGATAGCTAATTGTATTAACCGCGAACATAAGCTGAGTCTACATTACCTTGCAAATCCGAAGACTTGCTCGCTCCTCATTGCTCATTGGTTCACAACTGGCTTAACCAGTGCGACGCATTATACAGATCACACTTTAGGATGCAAGAGCTGAGTGAAAAATAATCGAACAAAATTCAACCACTCGGCTTATCCCGGTTTTGACGCCAAATCGCCTATTTTACGATGGGCGAATAAACAAAAAGGACGCCGAAGCGTCCTTTTTTAAACAGGAATAATAGCGCTGGCTATTACTTCTTGCTTGATAGAGCACCGAAACGCTTGTTGAAGCGATCAACACGGCCGCCTGTATCAACGATACGTTGCTTACCAGTGTAGAATGGGTGACATTTGTCACATACGTCTAGGTGGATAGACTCTTTGTCTAGAGTTGACTTGAACTCGAAAGAGTTGCCGCAAGAACAAGTAGCAGATACTGCTTTGTATTCTGGGTGGATACCAGCTTTCATGGGATAACCTCAATTGTAGGCCGTGTCGCTATACGAATCTAAGCCGCACACCACACGTAATGATAAAAAAAAGTGCGATACCGCATCGACCAAATGCCGAAGCCATATCTAAGGCGCAGTATAGTAATGAATCACTAGACTAGGATCAACACATTTGGCAACTTTTTCGCCACTTTTTTCACCAGTACTTTCGTACTGAAGAGAATCAAGTTACCCAAAATGCAGATCGCTCGAATTTCTTAACGCGTTTTAATAGACTATAGCCCTCTTCCCTCTTTTATATAGTAAAGATTCTATGCGTCCATCCATCGCCCGAGTAGCACTGCCAGTCCCGCTCGACAAACAGTTTGACTATGTCATACCTAGTCACCTTTTCCCTGTGATTGGCGGACGCGTTTCTGTGCCTTTTGGTCGGCAGACTTTGGTTGGCATCGTGACCGCCATGGTAAATCATTCAGACTTTCCTAAAGAGCAACTGAAAGCGATTAAAGCGGTATTAGATGCCCAACCAGTTTGGCCAGAAAAACTCTATTCTTTACTGACTTGGTGCAGCCAGTTTTACCAATATCCACTTGGTGACACACTTCATAATGCAATGCCTGCTGCCCTGCGTAAGGGAAAACCTGCCGATTTCGCGACATTACAAGAGTGGCAAATCACTGCGTCGGGTAAAGATAAGCTGATGCAAGGCTTAGGGCGTGCAGTCAAGCAACAGCGTGCTTTGCAGATGCTGGTCAATGGTTCAGTGCCACACCAAGAGTTCATCGACCAAGAAATTGGCTCTACCGTACTTAAGTCTTTGGAAGAGAAAGGCTGGGTCGAACGCATAGAGAAAAAGCCGACGATCACTAAGTGGGGCCAACAAGTTGAATTCAATGTTGAAAAACCAAAGCTCAACCACGAACAAGCTCTGGCGATTGCTAGCGTAAACAGCCAAACCGGCTTTGCCTGCTATTTATTAGAGGGCGTTACAGGTTCCGGCAAAACCGAAGTTTACCTTAACCTCATTAAGCCAGTACTTGAACAAGGTAAGCAAGCTTTGGTGCTCGTCCCTGAAATAGGCCTGACGCCCCAAACCATTAACCGCTTCAAGCGTCGCTTTAATGTGCCTGTGGATGTCATTCACTCTGGGTTAAATGATACCGAGCGACTCAACGCTTGGCTTTCTGCGCGAGACAAAGCCGCTGGCATCATTATTGGTACGCGCTCTGCCCTACTAACGCCTTTTGCTGATCTTGGCATTATCATTGTCGATGAAGAACACGACTCGTCTTATAAACAACAAGATAGCCTGCGCTACCATGCTCGTGATGTTGCGGTGATGCGTGCACATAAAGAGCAAGTACCTATTGTCCTCGGCTCTGCCACGCCAGCTTTAGAAACACTACACAACGCATTGACAGGCAAGTACCACCATTTAACGCTGACGCAACGCGCCGGTTCTGCAGTTCCGACCACCAACAAGGTACTTGATGTTAAAGGCCTCTATCTAGACAGTGGCTTATCCGCGCCATTGATTGCTGAAATGCGCAAACATCTAAAAGCGGGCAACCAAGTGATGCTGTTCTTAAACCGTCGCGGCTTCTCACCGGCGTTAATGTGCCATGAATGTGGCTGGATTGCAGAATGTAAACGCTGTGATGCTTACTACACCTTCCACCAATACAGCAATGAGATTCGCTGTCACCACTGTGGCTCACAGCAGCCTGTGATTAATCAGTGCCAAGGTTGTGGTTCGACTCAGTTGGTCACGGTGGGTGTGGGTACCGAACAGCTTGAGTTGCAACTGGCTGAGCTCTTCCCAGAATACAAAGCCATTCGCATTGATAGAGACAGCACGCGCCGTAAAGGCAGTTTAGAAGATGCGCTCGAATCGATTCGTAAAGGCGAATACCAAATTCTGATTGGCACGCAGATGTTAGCAAAAGGCCACCACTTCCCAAATGTTACGCTTGTTGCACTACTCGATGTTGATGGCTCCCTCTACAGTAGTGACTTCCGCGCCTCCGAGAGACTGGCTCAACTGTTTATTCAGGTCGCAGGCCGCGCAGGCCGCGCAAGCAAACCCGGTGAAGTGATATTGCAAACTCACCACCCAGAACACAGTTTACTGCAGGCTCTACTACAGAAAGACTATCGCCACTTTGCTATGACCGCACTGGAGGAGCGTAAACTCGCGCAACTGCCACCGTATAGCTTCTTGACCTTATTTAAAGCAGAAGCCAACCAAAGCGAAGTGGTCGAAGACTTTTTACGTCAGGTGCGTTTTACCCTTGAATCGCATCCATTGTTCGATGATAGCTGTATGGTGTTGGGGCCGACACCATCACCACTGGCTAAGCGCGCTGGTAAGTATCGATGGCAGTTATTATTGCAGACTCAGCATCGCTTATTGATGCAAAAGTTATTAACCAGTGCGAAACCTGCTATTGAGTTCTTGCCAAATGCCAAGAAAGTTCGCTGGAATTTAGACATAGAACCACAGGATCTCAGCTAGCAAACGTTTAACCATGTAATGAATTGCCTTTTAATGTGATGAGATTCACATTAGGATTGCAATTTTTGTTAAACAGACCGTAACTTTCCCTTTAGAAATGAATAGACTATTCAAATTAGTAAAGTCTAAAGTGGATCAGTCACATAGGCTTCAATTAGAACAATGACAAACGTCACCTTGGCGAATATTTTAAGAGGGTAAAAACTATGGCGACAATGAAGGATGTTGCCCAGCTTGCAGGGGTATCTACTGCGACGGTATCAAGAGCATTAATGAATCCAGAAAAAGTCTCTTCTTCAACAAGAAAGAGAGTGGAAGATGCCGTACTAGAAGCTGGTTATTCACCAAATTCATTAGCTCGTAACTTACGCAGAAATGAATCAAAAACCATTGTCACCATCGTACCGGACATTTGCGACCCGTACTTCTCAGAGATCATTCGTGGTATTGAAGATGCAGCAATGGAACACGGCTATCTTGTTCTATTGGGCGACAGCGGTCAGCAGAAAAAGCGTGAAAGCTCGTTTGTTAACTTAGTCTTTACTAAACAAGCAGATGGTATGCTTTTACTTGGTACAGATCTGCCGTTTGATGTCAGCAAGCCTGAACAGAAAAACCTGCCACCTATGGTGATGGCGTGTGAATTTGCTCCAGAGTTGGAACTGCCAACCGTTCATATCGATAACCTAACCTCAGCCTTTGAAGCAGTGAACTACCTTACTCAGTTAGGTCATAAGCGTATTGCTCAGATCTCTGGCCCAGACTCTGCTGCTCTGTGTCAGTTCCGCCACCAAGGTTACCAACAAGCACTGCGTCGAGCGGGTATTAATAAAGAGGAGCAATACACCGTTATTGCCGACTTCTCTTTTGACGGCGGAGTACAAGCCGTGCGTAAACTGCTTGAGCTTCCAGAGCCACCGACCGCTCTATTCTGTCACTGTGACACCATGGCAATTGGTGCTATTCAAGAAGCGAAGCGCCTAGGTCTGCGTATTCCTCAAGACCTGTCCGTAGTCGGCTTTGATGACATTCAGTTCGCTCAATATTGCGATCCACCGCTAACCACCATCTCTCAACCTCGTTATGAGATCGGTCGCCAAGCGATGTTGATGATGCTTGAGTTGCTTAAAGGTCACGACGTGCATTCTGGTTCTCGCCTACTCGAGACCAAACTTGTTGTGCGTGGCAGTGCAGCGCCACCGCCACTTCGATAAGAAAACTCTTCCGCAGCAACAACCGTTTCATTCTAAGCGACGCATTTAGCGTCGCTTTTTAATGTCTACTTTCCTGCACGTAGCTAACAAGATTATCTAATTAGGGTGTTTTCTCGTCGCATTCTGGATTAACATATTTGCCAGAATCCTTGATGACCAGAAGTAACCGTGGCAAATAGAGATTATGTAAGACGCGGACGCGGCGCTCCGAAGAAGTCGACAAAAAAACAACCTTCAAGAAAAAAACCTTGGCGTAGTGGTCTACTAGCAATATTGCTCGTGGGCGGTTTCGGCTATGGTCTGTATTTATTGAGCTCAGATCCAGAACCTGAGCAAACCGTTGTGGCAGAAAAGCCTATAACGAATACCACCAGCAAACCAAAGCCGAAGAAAGACATTCCACCTCCACCAGAAGAAAAGTGGGAATACGTGGAATCTCTACCACAGCGTGAAGTAGAAGTCGTCGCTAAAGAAATTCAGGTATCCAAAGTACCTTATGTGATGCAGTGTGGTGCTTACAAAAACCAAAGTCAGGCAGAAGAGCGTAAGCTTGCCATTGCCTTCCAAGGTATGAGCAGCCGTGTGATTAAAAAAGAAGGCAGCTCTTGGTATCGCGTAGTACTTGGTCCATACAAGTTCAAGCGTGAGGCAGAGAAAGATCGCCACAAATTGCAACGCGCCAAGATTGAGCCATGTGCAATTTGGAAAGAGAATCTTTAAACACAGGCCCTAGGAGCTAAGATCCTAGGGCCTTTCTTTTCGCCCCCTTGAATCCCCCACTCACTTACCCCATATACTTAATTAAATCCAAAGAGAAATAATTAAGAGGTCGACTGTGACTACCATTGTATCTGTACGTCGAAACAATAAAGTCGTCATCGCGGGTGATGGCCAAGTGTCGCTAGGTAATACCGTAATGAAAGGTAACGCACGTAAAGTTCGCCGCCTATACAACAACCAAGTACTTGCCGGTTTTGCTGGCGGTACCGCGGATGCCTTCACCCTATTCGAGCGCTTCGAAAGCAAACTTCAAATGCACCAAGGCCACCTAACTAAGGCGGCTGTAGAGCTAGCAAAAGACTGGCGTAGCGACCGTGCACTTCGCAAACTAGAAGCCCTACTGGCCGTAGCGGATGAAACTGCTTCCCTAATCATCACTGGTAACGGTGATGTAGTTCAGCCAGAAAACGATCTGATCGCTATTGGCTCGGGCGGCGCATACGCACAAGCAGCCGCAACTGCACTATTAGAAAACACAGACCTAGACGCGCGCGAAATTGCGGAAAAAGCATTGAACATTGCTGGCGACATCTGTGTATTCACCAACCATCACCACACTGTAGAAGAACTAGAATCTACAGTAGAGCTTCCTAAGCCAACGGCTTAAGAGCAATCGTAACGAAGTAAGGAAAGAATATGTCTGAAATGACTCCTCGCGAAATCGTTCATGAACTGAACCGCCACATTATTGGTCAAGACAAAGCAAAACGTTCGGTTGCGATTGCACTGCGTAACCGCTGGCGCCGCATGCAGCTTGAAGAAAGCTTGCGTGTTGAAGTAACGCCAAAGAATATTCTAATGATTGGTCCTACCGGTGTAGGTAAAACTGAGATCGCACGTCGTCTTGCTAAACTAGCAAACGCACCATTCATTAAAGTAGAAGCAACCAAATTCACGGAAGTGGGTTATGTCGGTAAAGAAGTGGAAACCATTATCCGCGATCTCACCGACGTTGCTGTGAAGATGACTCACCAGCAAGCGATGGAAAAAGTAAAATTCCGCGCAGAAGAGCAAGCAGAAGAACGTGTGCTAGACGCGCTGCTGCCACCAGCTCGTGATTCTTGGGGTCAATCTGAGCAAAAAGAAGACACATCGAATACGCGTCAAATCTTCCGTAAGAAACTACGTGAAGGCCAGCTAGACGACAAAGAAATCGAGATCGATGTAGCTGCACCGCAAATGGGTGTGGAGATCATGGCGCCTCCTGGTATGGAAGAAATGACTAACCAGCTACAGGGCATGTTCCAAAACCTAGCGGGTGATACCAAAAAGAAACGCAAGCTGAAAATCAAAGACGCAATGAAAGCATTAGCGGAAGAAGAAGCAGCGAAACTGGTGAACCAAGAAGAGCTGAAAGAATCTGCAATCTTCAACGTAGAGAACAACGGCATAGTATTCATCGATGAAATCGACAAGATTTGTAAGCGCGGTGAAAGCTCTGGCCCTGACGTTTCTCGTGAAGGGGTTCAGCGTGACCTACTACCACTAATCGAAGGTAGCACGGTATCAACGAAGCACGGCATGGTAAAAACAGATCACATCTTGTTTGTGGCGTCTGGTGCATTCCAAGTAGCAAAGCCTTCTGACCTGATCCCAGAACTACAAGGTCGTCTACCAATCCGCGTAGAACTTGAAGCGCTGACCAGCAACGATTTCAAACGTATCCTAACAGAGCCTAAAGCGTCTCTAACTGAGCAATACATTGCGCTGATGAAAACAGAAAGCGTAGATGTAGAGTTCACTGAAGACGGTATCACTCAAATCGCAGAAGCGGCATGGACGGTGAACGAAACCACTGAGAACATTGGTGCGCGTCGTCTACACACTGTGATGGAGCGTCTGATGGATGAGATTTCTTACGACGCGACTGAAAAAGCCGGTGAGAAGTTCGTCATCGACGCGGCATACGTGAAAGACCGCCTAGGCGATACGATTGAAGATGAAGATCTAAGCCGCTTTATTCTTTAATAACGCTCTATAGAGTCCAAAGCCCAGAACGATGCTTCTGGGCTTTTTCATTCCGCATGACCGTTACTTTCACGAGCTATAGACCAAAAGAGTTCGCCATCCTAGCGAGCCCAAGCGAGACTAAGGATCTAATAACAACTCACTCCAGCTCTTCATCCTTCACTTCAACCCACAGCACACACGGACAGTAGATTCTGAATCACCTCGTCCCTCGTTGTTCAGAATGACAATTACTTTAGCAAGCTCTAAACAAAAAGAATTCTTCATTCTAGCGAGCTCCAGCGAGACTAAGGATCTAGTAACAACGCACTCCAACTCTTCGTCTTTCACTTCAATCCAGAGCACAAACGGACAGTAGATTCTGAATCACCTCGTTCCTCGTTGTTCAGAATGACAATTACTTTAGCAAGCTCTAAACAAAAAGAGTTCGTCATCCTAGCGAGATCCAGCGAGACTAAGGATCTAGTAACAACGCACTCCAACTCTTCGTCTTTCACTTCAACCCACAGCACACACGGACAGTAGATTCTGAATCACCTCGTCCCTCGTTGTTCAGAATGACAATTACTTTAGCAAGCTCTAAACAAAAAGAGTTCGTCATCCTAGCGAGCTCCAGCGAGACTAAGGATCTAGTAACAACGCACTCCAACTCTTCGTCTTTCACTTCAACCCAGAGTACAAACGGACAGTAGATTCTGAATCACCTCGTCCCTCGTTGTTCAGAATGACAATTACTTTAGCAAGCTCTAAACAAAAAGAATTCTTCATTCTAGTGAGCTCCAGCGAGACTAAGGATCTAGTAACAACGCACTCCAACTCTTCGTCTTTCACTTCAACCCAGAGCACAAACGGACAGTAGATTCTGAATCACCTCAATGGTATGGACTCCC
>NZ_JAHGAH010001599.1:0-741 GCF_030248475.1 Vibrio sp. D173a | reverse complement strand
AATGGAAGAGCATGGAATCCGTGTGGGTATGGGTACCGATGTGGGTGCAGGTACGAGCTTCTCTATCCTACAAACGATGAGTGAAGCGTATAAAATCATGCAGCTTCAACATAAGAAATTGCACCCAGCTAAGTCGCTATTCTTAGCCACGTTAGGTGGTGCGCGATCTCTTCACTTAGAAGACAAAATCGGTAACTTAGAAGTGGGTAAAGAGGCAGATTTCGTGGTTCTAGATTTGCACGCAACTCAGTTAATGCGCTTTAGAATGGAGCAAACGACAAACCTTGAAGAGAAACTGTTTGTGTTGATGAGTCTTGGCGATGACAGAACCGTCAGCGAGACATACATCTACGGTGAAAAGGCGTATGACGCTAACTTCAAAGAATACAAAAAACTCGTCAGTTAGGCTCAAGACGAGTAACACCCGCTAGGTAGCAACGACAATCGTTGTCAATAATCCGTCCAGATTCACCTAGCATTCTATTCACCTCGCCTTATTGGACCAGTCGCTCCCAAGCCTCTGGTCTTTTTTGTACCCAAACATAACTAAATTTTCACTGTGTGCTAAATGCCCACGACGTAACCGATTTATGTTGGTAACTTAGGATACTTATGCAAATCGCTCAGCCTGCCTAATCCGTGTTGAAGTGTGAACTTGGAGGACAGCAGGTTAATTGGAGCGCCTCGCTTAATTGACGCGAAAGTGAACGCAGAAAA
The DNA here is from genome assembly GCF_030248475.1 of Vibrio sp. D173a. Lineage (NCBI taxonomy): Bacteria > Pseudomonadati > Pseudomonadota > Gammaproteobacteria > Vibrionales > Vibrionaceae > Vibrio > Vibrio sp. D173a. Next base: position 24 of record NZ_JAHGAH010001599.1, on the reverse strand, counting down.
GATAGCCATCATCAAGCGTAAGTT
>NZ_JAHGAH010001598.1:0-648 GCF_030248475.1 Vibrio sp. D173a | reverse complement strand
TCGACCTGTCTGAGCTAAATACTCTGGTTCTTGATGAAGCGGACCGTATGCTTGAGATGGGCTTCCAAGACGCTATCGACGCGGTGATTGAAGCGGCTCCAAAACAGCGCGAAACTTTACTGTTCAGTGCGACATTCCCGAAACAGATCAAGTCTATCGCTGATCGCATCATGAACAACCCAGAGATGGTGAAAGTGGAGTCGACGCACGACCACTCAAGCATCCTGCAACACTTCTACAAGCTAGAAGGTACAGAAGCGCGTGATGACGCGTTGGAGTTGCTACTACTTCATCATGAACCAGAGTCAGCGGTTGTATTCTGTAACACCAAAAAAGAAGTTCAGAACGTGACTGACGAACTGCCTCACCGTGGTTTCAGTGTGATTGAACTGCATGGCGACATGGAACAGCGCGAACGTGATCAGGCGCAAGAGTATCTCAATTCTGGTCGCAACAGATGTAGCTGCTCGTGTTCTGGATGTTGATAACCTAGACGCAGTATTTAACTTCGAATTGTCACGCGACCCTGAAGTTCACGTTCACCGCATTGGTCGTACTGGCCGTGCAGGCAGTAAAGGTGTGGCGATTAGCTTCTTCAGCGAAAAAGAGATGTACCGTGTGGCTCAAATCGATGAGTACATGGATATG
>NZ_JAHGAH010001597.1:0-660 GCF_030248475.1 Vibrio sp. D173a | reverse complement strand
TCATGTACTGCTGGGCGCTCTGCATTCTTAACGGGGCAGTTACCAGTGCGAACGGGCATGCATACAGTGGGCTTGCCGGGTGGGCCTGTAGGGCTGCATGCGGACACACCAACGCTGCCAGAAATTCTCAAAACCATGGGTTATGTGACAGGTCAGTTCGGTAAAAACCACTTGGGCGACCGTGACGAATTCTTACCAACAATGCACGGTTTTGATGAGTACTGGGGTTGGTTGTATCACTTGAATGCGATGGAATACACCGAAGATCCAGACTGGCCAAAAGATGGCTCGTTAGATGCCTTCGCTCCTCGTAACGTGATTTACGCGAAATCCGATGGCAAAGGCGGTCAAACCATTGAAGACGATGGCGCGCTAACTATCGAGCGTATGCGTACTCTGGATGATGAAGTGAATAAACACGCCATTAACTTTATCGAAAGAGCGGTTGAGGCGGATAAGCCATTCTTCACTTGGTATTGTCCATCACGTGGTCACGTTTGGACGCACCTTTCACCTGAATACGAAGCCATGCTCGGCCAAAATGGTTGGGGGCTTCAAGAAGTGGTGATGAAAGATCTCGATGATCATGTCGGTGAAATGATGGCGAAAATGGAAGAGCTCGGTATCGCTGACAACACCATCATCATTTTCACTGCGGAT
>NZ_JAHGAH010001596.1:0-815 GCF_030248475.1 Vibrio sp. D173a | reverse complement strand
CAAAACCGACGTCGGCCCTGTGATTGATACCAACGCGAAACAGAAGCTGATGGCTCACCTTGAGAACATGACTCAAACGCAGAAGCGTGTTGCTCAGCTGACCTTGAGTGATGATTGCAAACATGGTGACTTCGTGCCACCAAGTGCTTTTGAAATCAATGATATTAGCTGCCTAACAGAAGAGCAGTTTGGCCCTGTGCTGCATATTGTTCGCTACAAAGCGTGCGAATTGGTACAAGTGGTTGAACAGATAAACCAAACTGGCTTTGGCCTGACTATGGGCATCCATAGCCGTAACGAAACCACTTATCGCTGGATTGAGAAACACGTTCGCGTGGGCAACTGCTACATCAACCGTGACCAAGTCGGTGCCGTGGTTGGCGTGCAGCCATTCGGTGGTCAAGGTCTATCTGGAACGGGTCCAAAAGCGGGTGGTCCCCACTACCTATACCGCTTTACCAATGTTCACTTTTCTCAAGCGCAGGTATAAGGAGCGATATCATGGTTCATCAAGTGACGGGTTTTTCCGATGCATTCCAAGCGTGGGAACAGTGGAACTTAACCGACTTTGAGCACAAAAGTACTCAAATTCTGGCATTAAAATCTGAAATCGAGAGTCAGTCAGCACCGCTAGCGGCAGTGGCGAGCTTCCATATAGAGCAGGCTTCTGCTCTGTTGGAAGAGCATCACATGTTAGTTGGGCCTACGGGTGAAACCAATGAGCTATACGCGGCTGGCCGTGGTGTGGCTTTGGTTATTGTCGATGAGACTCAAGACTCATTACCAACATTGCAAACGGCAACAGCAATGCTGAC
>NZ_JAHGAH010001595.1:0-744 GCF_030248475.1 Vibrio sp. D173a | reverse complement strand
AGTGGTCATGTCTAATCAAACGACGCTGCATTGTTACGTTTTTCTCACCTGAAACTCTGTCTAAAGATCGTCCAATCAAGCATAAAAACACACCTACCTTCACTCATTAGTCACGGTATCTGTGCTAACATGCTCTCATCAATGGAATATAAAGAGACGTGATTTTATGACTCAACATCTAGTAATCACTGCAGTGGGCACAGATCGCCCGGGTATTTGTAACCAAGTGGTTCAATCATGCTGTTATCTGGCAAAGCCAATAATATTACGCGAGTGGAGACAACCCTACCCTTGCTTGGTCAGGAGCATGACCTGATTACTATCATGAAACGTACGTCCCCTCATGATCATATCGAGAACTCATACACGCTTGAGGTCTTTATCGAATCTGATGACAATATCGGGCTAACAGAAAAGTTTACCCAGTTCTTTGCAGACAGAGAGATCGGTTTAGACTCGCTCAGCGCTCAAACCATCAATAAATCGAAAGTTCAGCTCGATAATGACCAGTTCCATATCTCTATTACCGCTTCTGTCCAATCAGAATGTAACCTGATGCAGCTACAAGAAGAATTTAACTCGCTGTGTCAGAGCCTATCAGTCCAAGGCTCGCTCAACTTTATCAAAAACAGGCTTTAAAAAGGAAATGTCATGAATACGCTGACAGCTGGTACTCCAGCACCTGCATTCTCTCTTCCGGATCAAGATGGCAATATCGTATCTCTTGGTGATTTCAAAGGTAAG
>NZ_JAHGAH010001594.1:0-555 GCF_030248475.1 Vibrio sp. D173a | reverse complement strand
TTGAAGCGGCGGTGAGCTTGTCGATTCGTTATTTGCCATCTCGTCAGCTTCCAGACAAAGCGTTCAGCTTGTTGGACACAGCATGTGCCCGTATCGCACTGACCCAAGGCGCAAAACCAGAGTGCATTGAGAGCTTAGAGCAGAATATCAGTTACCTTGAGAGTGAACGTTCTGCACTAGAAGCAGAAGGTGCGGTGTTCATTGACAAAGCGGTCGACCACGAAGGGCTTAATCAGAAAATTGACCAGCAGAAAGGGGAATTAAACACGCTTAATGAACGGTGGGAAAAAGAACGTGAATTGGTCGCGACGATTACCACACTGTGCGAAACGATTGAAAGTAGTCGCCTTGAAGACAATGTAGATACCGAGAGCCAAGCACAACTTAATATTGCACTTGGTCAGTTAAAAGAGATCCAAGGTGAGCTGCCACTGGTGTTCCCTGTGGTTGATGACCAAGTGATTGCGACAGTTATCGAGAATTGGACGGGTATTCCAGCGGGCAACATGGTGCAAGAAGAGGTGGCTCAACTGTTGTCTCTCGATAAAGCGCTAC
>NZ_JAHGAH010001593.1:0-867 GCF_030248475.1 Vibrio sp. D173a | reverse complement strand
TTCCCAGTGTGCGCACACTTTATGAGGAAAACTGTTGTCTGATACATTCAGCGCTTCGTCAAAGGGGTGTTCTTGTTGGTCCCCATAATATCCCACAGCAGAGCCGCTAATGAAGACACTCGGTGGGTTGGTGCTGGCATGAATCAACTCAACAATCTTCTCGGTGATATGCCAACGGCTGTGGCAAATACGTTCTTTTTGCTCGGAGCTCCAACGTTTATCTGCGATCGGTTCCCCTGCGAGATTTATTACGGCATCGAAGTCATTAAGGTCGGAAAGGTCATCTAGAGAGGTGATGTAATGAAGATTATTCTGGTTCAGGTGATTGAGTGCTCCCTGCGCTTTGGACGGATCTCGAGTAAGCAGCGTGACCTCATCCGTTTGCCAGCTTTTAATCAGTTCCGAGCCAATAAACCCAGTGCCACCCGTCAACAATATCTTCATACCAACCTCCTCTTAATTTATTAATTATAGACATGGCTTGTTTTAGTCTGCCAACCAATACGCAGAAAACTATATAACGATCATAAGGTTTCATTCATGTGATAACTCAAAGAGCGGTGTTGAAGCTGCGTTAATCCTAGTCAGTGGGCACGCTCACAGTTTAACGAAAATGTTTCAATATGTTACTGAGTGCTTAATGCGAGTCACATCTCGATAAACGGAAATTTGTCATGCTTATTAAATACAAGGAATTCAAGGCGTAGCTCATTACGTCTCGTATTTGATCGTCCATAGGGATAAGGAGAGTTGATGACAGCGATATTTGCTTTAATGAAAGCTATGCTCGGTAGCCTTAGAGATCTGCTGCCGATTGTCGTTGTGATTGCGTTTTTTCAGCTGGTGGTGTTGCAGGAGCCTTTGCCA
>NZ_JAHGAH010001592.1:0-535 GCF_030248475.1 Vibrio sp. D173a | reverse complement strand
TAAAGCATAACCCAGCTTAAACATACGGCCGTTGAGAGTCATACAACTCTCAACGGCCTTTTTTATTTTCTGATAGTTAGGATAAGACTTACTTTCTATGGTAACTAACTTTGATAACTAACTTGAGTGATGAGCTTTGTCCTGACTAGCTCTGGTCTTCCTGCCCTTGATTCAGTCGAATACTGACCAGACTAGCCACCATAATAGCCAAATAAAAACTACCAATTATCGATTCCATAAACACAAAGAATTGAGCTACAGGAAGTGCTGGAGAGATATCCCCATACCCAACCGTGGTCAGGGTAATGAAGCTAAAGTACATCGCGTTAAACAAATTACTCAGCTACTCTCGCTCTTCTAACCCATTAAACGCATGTGGCAACAGCTCTAAGATCAACAAGTAAATGGTCGCCCAATCCAGACCAATCAAAAGATAAATACAGATTGAGCCAATGATGTGGTTCTTAGTGACACTCGATGCTTGCATTACCTGCCTGAGCGCGGAATAGATATGAGAAAATAAGAAAGCTGCCAG
>NZ_JAHGAH010001591.1:0-718 GCF_030248475.1 Vibrio sp. D173a | reverse complement strand
TGGACTTGAATATTTACGTTCAGAAGACAAAGAAAACTATGCTTGGTACAAGTTACTTTGCGGTCACGAACAACTAATAACTTACAGTGCGGTTAGAAACAAATCTTATTCGTGTCAAACTTGTGGTGATGATCACTGGATTAAAGAAAATGGTGTTTACCTCCTTCGTATAACATTCAGTTCATTCGAATGTATTAAAGTTGGAACAGCCAAGAATGTTGATTTTCGAATTTATCGCTTAGGACTAGTTGATGGCATCGCCGAGCAGTTGCTGTACATACCGACCAAAAATCGTTTCGATGCCGACTTTATTGAAAAATCTATACACAAAAAGCTTTCTCAGAGTGCAATCCCGTCGGACATAATGAAGCAACATATGTCTTCTGGCTTTGCGGAATGCTTTACAATTGATGCACTTGAGAACGCGTTTAAATTATTTGAAGAAAGTCTTAATAGACAACACCTCATTTCCTCACGAGAAAAGTAAGGCAAACGCATTAACAATAAGCCAGTGTTCTTCCTCTAGCTGCTTGCAGTTTAATAGGATATTCACGACACTCGACTTTGTGGAGGAAATAGTAGCTCTTCTCTTGCTTGGTTGAAAAATGCTTGTGAGTTCCACTACGTACGCTAGGGTACGCATCCCATAGACAGGCCCCTTGCACTTTGACATGGCTTCGGTACTGTTGCTTTAGTTTTTTCATTTACCCTCCAGGTT
>NZ_JAHGAH010001590.1:0-824 GCF_030248475.1 Vibrio sp. D173a | reverse complement strand
TCAACAATATGAATTGGCACTGCTATTCATTGTTCTAAATCGTGTTTTCGATGGGCTTGATGGTGCACTTGCGCGTATCCAAGGGATTACCGATGCTGGCGGATTTCTTGATATCAGCCTCGATTTCTTGTTCTATTCATTGATTCCGTTTGGCTTCGTGATTGCCAACCCTGAGGCCAATGCCGTCGCAGGCGCCTTTCTGATTTTCTCCTTCATTGGTACAGGCAGCAGCTTCTTAGCGTTTGCGGTAATGGCTGGAAAACAAGGCATCGAGAACCCGGTTTATAAGCACAAATCGCTCTATTACATGTCGGGATTAACTGAAGGGACAGAAACCATCGCCAGCTTTATCGCTTTCTGCATCTGGCCGCAACACTTTGCTATGATTGCTTACGCATTTGGCGCCGCGTGTTGGCTAACGACGTTCATGCGCATCTATTTTGGTTTCCAAACCCTCACCAACGCAAACGCCTAGAGCCAGAGCATCTAGTTCATTAGCCTGTTGCTCTATTCAACTATTGATTTGGATTTGGCTAATCGCTTTCTGTAGATACAAAAACGCCGCACTGTGATGATGCGGCGTTTTTATTGGTATCGGTAAACGATATTACTCAGCAGATTCCAGCTTGAAGCGAAGTACTTTTAGACTCGATTCTGTATCCACATCGACAAACTCAGGCGGATTAGCTAAACGCTCTAGGAACTTAACGTTTGGTGCCTCTTCTGCCATGGTATCAATCAAGAAGTTTGGTGACACCGTTGGAGAGTTAACACAAGCAATCACTTCACCGCCCTCTGTAAGAAGCTCAGGGAGACGACGCAGA
>NZ_JAHGAH010000159.1:0-2140 GCF_030248475.1 Vibrio sp. D173a | reverse complement strand
TCATTAAGCTTACAAAATGCAAGCGTTGACAATGAACTCGATTCAGACTGCTCGATGAGCGTTTGCCATTCTTGATTAGTGTGTCGTTTTCCCATTTCAAATCTCCTCATGGTTGGAGACTTGATCTTATTCTTCGCGCTAGGCGATTAGAATGCGGGCTTTATGGAGCGCTTACGCTTAACTCGATACATCGCGGTTTCTGAGAGTGAAGGTTTGTGGTATCCATACCGCTTTTTCCAATACTTATTTGAGCCGTATAACTTCTGAAAACCCACGGCGAGGTTTCTAGGGTGACCCCGCACCCAGAAGGCTGTTTCTTGACTCGATAAATCCTTGCAACGCTCTCAGTGGCATAGAAAAAACTCGTTTTAACATGAGTACTGTCGTGATAACTAAATCACCGAACCGATGTGGCCTCCAGCGCTTATTCTGTTTGCTTTTCGCCCACCCACTTATCGCCTCCTCATCAATCCAAAGGTCAAAGAGCCACGGTTAATGAGTGATTAGTTGTTTTACTTCCAGTTGGTTGTTTTGTAACGTTGTTTAGGCATGGGGCTACGAGAGATAGTGGACGTAACGGATCAGATCGTAGTTTCTGTTTAGTTCCATTGAATTACGCAACAAAGCCTAAAATCACTTAAAGTGAACCTGTGTATGGTAGAGTATCGTTTTATAATTAAGGCAGCATTGCGTGAGACAGCAATAGCACGTTCTTTTGTACACAAAGATATTTTTACGTCAAGGGGAAGTCCTTGCTTCTTAAGTATTTAGGGAAGCATAGACGAGTGTAGTAAGTGCCGGATGGCGATTTGAGTAAGTACATTGTCTCAGTCAATCCTATTTTGATTGAGCAAGTACACCTAGATACAAAAAAGCCGTTGATAATCAACGGCTTTTTTGTTTTGAATGTGGCGGAGAGATAGGGATTTGAACCCTAGATACGCTATTAACGTATGCCGGTTTTCAAGACCGGTGCTTTCAACCACTCAGCCATCTCTCCGTTGCGGGACGTATAATAGGGTGAGGCAGAAACGTTGTAAAGCATTGTTTTAATGAAAAAGAACGGATTGCTTATTTTGTGGTCACACCTAAAGATGGAAGCAGTGCGATGGAATACCCAAAAGGGTGATTGTTACAGTATTTTGTAGAGTATTTGCGTTATGTTGTGGTGCCTTAATAAAATAGTGTTTTATTTATATCTTTATGAAAAATAAGAACTAAATGACTTTGAGTAAACATGTGTTCGCCCGAAAGTGTTTGCAACATAATGTGAACTAATTCAAAATTCACTGGTAGAGCCAGTTGTGCTGAATTTATCTAAGGGTTTTTATGAAAGTCACAAGTCTATTTAAAGACAAAGTTGGTGCGATTTCTGCTCACCAATCAGAGTTTATGAATTGGATGTCTCCAACGCTACGCGATTACTGGAGTGACTTCTTAGGTCGAGCACAAAGCAGCTTCTTATTTTCTAAAGTACGCGATCACCAGCAACCTGCTGTTAACGAAGAAGTAATCCCTCAACCTGAGCCGATCGTGCTTAAGCCAGAAGCGCAAGTTCTATTTGATGAGCTAAGCGACAAGGTGGGCGAAGTGATTCACGTGGGTGACTGGGTTTATGTATCTCAAGAGCGTATTAACCAATTCGGCTCTGTAACTGAAGATATGCAATGGATTCACACGGATCCTGAGCGTGCGGCTTCTGAGTCTCCATTCAAAACGACGATTGCACACGGCTTCCTAACGCTAGCGCTATTGCCTAAGCTGACAGACTCTGTTGACCCATCAAACCCAATGTTCCCAACGGCAAAGCTAGTGGTGAACCTAGGTCTGAACCGAGTGCGTTTCCCATACCCAGTGAAAGCGGGTAACAACGTTCGTGCATCAAGTACGCTAACTAAAATCACGCCAATCAAGAAAGGTCTTGAGATAGAGCGTGAAATCAAAGTAGAAATCGAAGGTGTGCGTCGACCTGGAGCAGTGGTTGTTTCAGTGATTCAATTGCACTTCTAATCGAATTCAAAGATTCAAACAAAAAAGAGAGCCGGATTTGGCTCTCTTTTTTTATGGTGCGCCGAGCATGGCGTTGATCTAGGGGGTGAAAGTCCTCTACGGGCTCAGTCGAGCGAGAACCGTTAGCCTA
>NZ_JAHGAH010001589.1:0-516 GCF_030248475.1 Vibrio sp. D173a | reverse complement strand
GGCACCAGAACTGGCCGAGGGCACAATGGGCCGAACCCGTTACTGGATCTTCATTTACACCGACCCAAGGGGCAAAATAGCGCGAGATGAAATCTAACTGTGGTTGCTCTGATTGAGCCGTCACCACCACACCTCGTCCAACGAGTTGCTTCATCGCATCGAAGTTAGGCGTGAGATCAAGTACCGCGCTTTCACTGTTCACTTGAATAAAGACTTTAGAATCGAATTCGCCATATGCCGCAATATCTTGAGGCTTGATGCCTAACGCCTCTAACAATGGTGCATTAAACTCTTGGTCTAATAGAAGGTTGGTTTGCGGAAAGTCGAGCTCAATTCCGTCTTCTAATACCGCCGCATTCAAAGGACCAGACAGAGTTTGAAAGGTGACACTTTCTCCGACATTCAAATCACCGCGCTCAACCAGAATGTGCGTCATAGCTAAAGTACCGTGTCCGCACAATTTCACCTCAATTTCAGGGGTAAACCAACGCAACCTCATGTCACTTAGCGTGAGAA
>NZ_JAHGAH010001588.1:0-750 GCF_030248475.1 Vibrio sp. D173a | reverse complement strand
CTTCTGGGCGACTAATAACATCGAACTGTCAGGTTCTCTGTATATCAACCTTATCGACAACTACGATAAGTTTAACTACACAGTTCCAGAAGATGGTACCGACCAAACCGCAAGGGTGAGAACCCTGTTCCGGGAATATGTGGAAGAACCAGTTCGCTTAGACAGATTACAGCTGACTTGGTTCGAAGATTACGGTGATGGCATATACAGCAAGGCCTATGCCGGCTACCTTGAGAGTATGTTTGCTGGTGTCGGTGGTGAAGTACTTTACCGTCCATATAATAGTAACTGGGCTATTGGTGCAGATGTGACAGCGATTAGTCAGCGTGACCCAGATAGCTGGTTTGAAACCTTTGATGAAGAGTGGCAAGCACACCCAACAGTTCCAAACCGTTCATACCGAGTTATTGATAAAGGCACCACTGGCTTTGTAACCGGTTACTACATGCCGCAGTGGGAGTTCTTGAGTGATACCCTGTTTAAAGTAGGCTTTGGTAAATTCTTAGCAGGCGACGTAGGTACACGAATCGACTTCTCGAAACAGTTCAAGAGCGGTGTAATTGCAGGCGCGTTTGTGAGCTTAACCGACTTAAGTGAAGAAGATTTCGGTGAAGGCAGTTACACTAAAGGCTTCTACGTATCGATTCCATTCGATTTGTTAACTGTAAAACCTAGCTCAAACCGAACTCAATTTACATGGCAGCCGCTAACTCGTGAAGGCGGACAAGTCCTAAACAAACAGTACAACTT
>NZ_JAHGAH010001587.1:0-699 GCF_030248475.1 Vibrio sp. D173a | reverse complement strand
TCTGAGTGATGACAGTGACTTTACGATCCAGACGCTTTTCGAGCTCACCTAGCGCTATATGGGCGGCATTGGGCTGGATATCTTCACTTTGAAGGCCTTTACGACGCTTGTTATAGAATGCTTGTACCAAATCAGGATCGCGTTGAAAACCTTCTGGAGTCGCCACATCTTCAATCTTGTGGTTTTCCCATAATCCGTCTTGTGCACGAAAGGTCTGTATCCCAGATTCTGCCGAGATCCCTGCACCTGTGAGAATTACAATGTTTCTGTATGGGAAATTCATATTACGTCCTTATCAATATGTCACTTTGTAACAGCTTAGCACTGTTCAAATTTCAACAATAGTTTTAGGGATTAGACCATGGTCTTATGTGCATGTATTCATTGGTCATTTGTGAACTGGCTTGAGTTTTGGAGAGGAAAGACTGTGATGTGAGAAACAATGCGTTGATTGTTTCCGTTGATGACAAATAAAAAAGCGACCGAGGTCGCTTTTAAGATTGGGTATCAACAAGAAGATTATTCTAATAAAGACTTGATCTTCACTTACCGAGGAGATCTTATGAATGGCTAAATCTGCACCGTTAAATTCGTCTTCTTCGCTTAGACGCAAGCCAGTAACTTTGTTAAGGATGCCATACACGATAAATGCGCCGCCAACGGCTACCACGATACCTGCAATAGTACCTAACACCTGAA
>NZ_JAHGAH010001586.1:0-571 GCF_030248475.1 Vibrio sp. D173a | reverse complement strand
TTGGTGCGACAATCGGCCAAAACGGCTGTGCGGGCATCTACCCTGCTATGTTAGCGGTTATGGTTGCTCCAACCATGGGTATCAACCCAATGGATATCAATTTCATTCTGTCGTTAATCGCAATCATCACTGTTAGCTCATTTGGTATCGCTGGTGTCGGCGGTGGCGCGACCTTCGCTGCACTTATCGTACTGCCCTCTGTGGGTCTACCTGTGACTATCGCAGCACTGCTTATCTCTATCGAGCCACTTATCGATATGGCTCGTACTGCGCTTAACGTATCTGGTGCAATGACAGCTGGTACAATTACAAGCCGTATTCTGGGTAGTAAAGAAGAACAAAAGGATCTTCAACAAGCACAAGCTTAATCTGAACAACAGAATTACCTAAAGGTAAGTGACTAACACTCACTTGGGCTAAAACAAAAACACCGATGCGTCATTGCATCGGTTTTTATTTAGAGAGCTGTAATATTAAAGGCTGAGTTCAGAGATACTCAGTTGAGCAAGCGATTCATCCTCTTCTTCACTCAATCCACTAATACCAATCGCCCCAACAACACGACCTTGAG
>NZ_JAHGAH010001585.1:0-719 GCF_030248475.1 Vibrio sp. D173a | reverse complement strand
TTGGCCTGTGTCATCGCACTGGCAGGCTGTTCAACGGCTCAGGTTGAATGGCAACAAGATAATCAAGTCGAAGTGGCTGAGACGACAATCACTATGAAAAGCAACCTGTGGCTGAACAAGATGCCAACCATTGGTGAAAGCCAAGACAAGACTTTGCATGGTGCTATTTACCTTGAATCAGACACGCAGCTTCCAGCCACGCTTGCTGTTGAAAGCCTGACTGTAAAACAGGGTGCGGACACTCTACTGGTGACCAGCGATGATCTTGATTTAAGAACGCACAGCCAAACCCAATGGGAAGTGGCATTTGTGTGGCAGCTTGAGATAGACAGTGATAAGCCTGTGGATGTGGCTGTTGAGCTAAAAGACGGTGAGACCGTGAAGTGGTTGGTCGAGAAAGATGTGAAAGTCGACACCGTTTATTAAGTATTACCGAAGGTCGAATAGCATGTTCAAGCATGCTGTTCGTGCCGCGTGAAACGGATATTAAAAAAGGGTGAGTGCTGAGCACTCTCCCTTTTTCGATTCATCTAGATGGTATACCCATCCGATAAATTAGTCTTCTAAGTCACCACAGAAACGGTAGCCTTCACCGTGGATCGTAGCAATGATCTCTGGCGTGCCAGATACAGATTCAAAGTGCTTACGGATACGACGGATTGTTACGTCTACTGTACGGTCATGTGGCTTAAGCTCACGGCCTGTCATCTTCTTAAGAA
>NZ_JAHGAH010001584.1:0-878 GCF_030248475.1 Vibrio sp. D173a | reverse complement strand
TGACCCCGTTTCAATGTCTGAATCTAGGATTGCGCTTGGCTTAGGATATATGGAACAGCAGAACATGGTTCGTGCACGAGAAAACCTCGAACTCGCGATTCAACATGCACCAAACTACTACCGTGCTCGGCTCTCTATGGCCCATTATTATGAACAAGTAGGTGAAGTGGATGAAGCGAGGTCTGCGTATCGAAAAGCGTTAAGCCTAGACTCAAGAAACGGCAATGTTCTCAATAACTACGGTACGTTTTTGTGTAAGCAAGGCGAGTATGAACAGGCCGATAAGTACTTTAATCGCGCCATTGACCAGCCCTATTATTACTTAGTATCCGCCAGTTACGAGAATGCGGCTTTTTGCGCTTTTAAGGCAGGTAATACAGAACAAGCCAAGTACTACTTCACTCGTGCGATTGATCATGACCCGAACCGAGTAAAGTCGATATTACAACTATCTAAAATTGAAGTGAGTGAAGCCGATTACAGTGATGCGAGACTTCGTCTGTTTAAGTTCCACCAGCGATATGGCTATCAAATACCATCACTTCAAATATTAATCGACCTTGACAGGAAAGCGGGCAACCACGTACTTGAGAAGAAGTACCAAAGTTAATTGGATGATTTGCTCTCTGCTTAACCAAATCTGATATAAAACGGGCTTGTTGAATGAACAACAAGCCCGTTTTAATTTAAGGAAGTTAACGATGCTTTCTCGTTTTGAAATGCAAACCGTTATTTAAGCGCGATCCATTCCTGTCTTTGCTCGTCGTCCATAAAAGTCCACGCTACAAAGCGGCTCACTTTCTGGCCTTGAGACATCTCTACGACTTTCACTTGTTTCGCTTTGAGCTTGCCAAGTTCAGAGCGAAGCATATCAACGT
>NZ_JAHGAH010001583.1:0-758 GCF_030248475.1 Vibrio sp. D173a | reverse complement strand
TGGCGGCAGCATAGTGAACAGAACCATCATTTGTAGGTGCAGCGTTGGCAGTGGAATAAAGAAGTAGATGATGGCGAAAGCGATGGCTCCGGTGAACAGAGACTGAGCCGTGCACAGCAAGCCGACCTTGAGGCCGCTGAGCCTCAGATTAACCATTTGTGAGCCAAGGGATAACAGCATAATAGGTACTGCTGCTTGCCCGAGTAACGATGTTGCTTCGTAAATAGGGTTCCACACTGCGACGCCAGATAAATTGAGCGCCATTGCCACGGCTGCTGCTAAGAATATCGGCATCTTGAAGATCTGTTTTAGCGGGTTGCCTTCACTTAACAACGCCAAGCCCAAACTAATATGGATGCAGGCTGAAACCCCGAACAGTAGTACAGCGGGAGCAAGCGCGGTGTCACCAAAGGTATAGGTAAACAATGGGATTGCAAGGTTGCCGCTGTTACGGAACATGTGCGGTGGAGCCCAAGCTTTGAAGTTGAGCTTAAAGATCTTACAGATAGGAATCATCAATACCGCAGGTACTAATACCGCAACTAATGAGGCGGTGATCAGCGGTACTTGCTCAGTATCGAGCGGCATGGTGGTGAGTGACGCAAACACTAAAGCAGGGATACAAACGTCCATGTTAATGCGGTTGATAGGCTTAAAATCGGGTTTGAGCCAACGGCCTACGGCAAAGCCAGCAGCGGCGAGCGCAAAAACGGAACCTTTTGCGTGCATACGACGCTCAGGGATCCCTTCGCGGTCAA
>NZ_JAHGAH010001582.1:0-666 GCF_030248475.1 Vibrio sp. D173a | reverse complement strand
ATATGCTGCCCCATTCGCTTTTGATCATGTACTCACTTACGGTGATGATACTAAGGTGATCAGTGAGATCTGTAACGGCACTCACTTCACTGCGCATCAAGCGATGATCGCACACATAGAGCAGCAGTTAAGCTTGCCAAACCATGCGTCACACACACTGTTAGTTAAAGGCGCAAACAGTGCAGGAATGAGTAAAATAGCCGCTGCTTTGAAGGAGAACTTTTCATGATTATTTGGCTTGCAGAGCTGTTACAGCCACACTTTTCGTTTTTTCGCTTGTTTGAATACCTTTCGTTTCGAGCAATCGCGAGTATTTTAACGGCTCTATGCTTGTCGCTGTGGATGGGACCTCGTTTGATCGAGCGTCTACAAATGCTGCAAATCGGCCAAGTCGTTCGTAACGATGGCCCAGAATCTCACTTCAGCAAACGTGGTACACCAACCATGGGCGGTGTGATGATCCTTGCTGCGATCATGATTACGGTTCTGCTTTGGGCGGATCTTTCTAACCCTTATGTATGGGCTGTTATGGCGGTACTAGGTGGTTATGGTGCAGTTGGTTTTGTTGATGACTACCGTAAGGTGGTACGCAAGAATACCGATGGTCTGATCGCGCGCTGGAAATATTTCTGGCAGTCGGCAATCGCACTGGTTGTGGCATTTGCA
>NZ_JAHGAH010001581.1:0-747 GCF_030248475.1 Vibrio sp. D173a | reverse complement strand
CTTAGCCGCGATTGGTGTCTTGATTCAGATTGTCGCGTTCGGTTCTATCCCTGTGGTGGCGATTGCTCTCGTCTTCTCATTCGGCTTCTATGGCTTGTTAAGAAAGAAGGTTAGCCTCGAAGCACAGACCGGCCTATTTATTTAAACCTTAGTGATGCTACCTGCTGCTACCATCTACCTGCTGTTTATCGCGGATAGCGCAACATCGGACTTAGCGGCGAACCCAATGACGCTCAACCTGCTGCTGATCGCTGCTGGTATCGTTACAACCTTACCTCTGCTGTGTTTTACTGGCGCTGCAACGCGACTCAAGCTATCGACACTCGGCTTTTTCCAGTACATCGGCCCAAGCTTGATGTTCTTATTAGCGGTTCTCATTTATGGCGAATCCTTTACGACAGATAAAGCCACTAACTTTGCCTTTATTTGGGGCGCACTGGTGATCTTCAGCTTTGATGGATGTGATCATTTTTTACAAGACAATTTAGAAATACAGAGATAAGCTTGGTTGAATTGATGATAATTTAACCAAGCTTTTTTATACCATGGATAAAGTCCACTACTACTCAACACCCACTGAAGATATCAGCCTGATCCAAGCTCAATACCAAGAGTTTGCCTTTCAGCGCCACTATCATTTGGACTTTCACATTGGTTTGATTACCCAAGGGCAGCAAAAATTCGCCTATAAGGGTACTAGCCATCATGTGGGTGCAGGTCAGGTAGTGATTATGCCTCCGGATGAGC
>NZ_JAHGAH010001580.1:0-747 GCF_030248475.1 Vibrio sp. D173a | reverse complement strand
GGCACTTTCGGCTCTGTCGCAAATACTGATAAACAAGTGACAGAGCCAATCTCCAAGCAAACCTGTATCTGGCTCATTTCCGAGTATGTAGTACGAAGCACTGCACATAGCTTCGCGAGTGAATCATTTGTATCCACAGAGGAACCGACTACAACTCATAACTGGACAGATACGCGTTAGATTTTGAGCTCTAACGTGTTCGATGTTGATTAGAAAAAGTATCTTGAAGCCTTAAATGCTTGTTAGTTTTGTGCCACTCATTGCACTAAAGCAACTTTATGATACTCTGTTCTGGTCGTATATTTGGAGCTTTCAATGTTAGTTTACGTAAACAATTTTGAGTTAAGTGGCAAAAATGTTACTGAGCGCGCACTTCAATCCGTATGTGGTTGGATCAAATTCAAAACGAAAGAAGAATTTGATGTTGATACATTAAAAACTGGTTGCAACTGCAAGTTTGACAACATTACGGTAAGAACATTCTGTGCTGTAGCACTAGAACCAAAGATGTACTCCATCTTACTAACTCACCCTGATCATGAAATTAAAGGTCGTCACTGGGAAACTGAAATCAGCATTAAAGAAGAGGACGGAAAAACACAGTTTTCTATTCAACTCAAAGTAAACGACATCAGTACACAAGTACGTGGAACTGTCGTCACTACACGCCCTTTGATTGTTAAATACCTTTCAGATAGTCGACTACTAAAACGAGATACTGTCGGCCTAAAAGTAAACTTTTTGAAT
>NZ_JAHGAH010000158.1:0-35625 GCF_030248475.1 Vibrio sp. D173a | reverse complement strand
TTGTGTATAAGAGACAGCCTGCAGTTGGCTAACTCCTCGGGCTTTAAGTCGCTTTCGAAGTACGTAATACAAGGGAAAGGGAACATTATGCAAGACGCACTCGCTGTAATTTTAGCTGGCGGTATGGGATCAAGATTGAGCCCACTTACCGATGATAGAGCCAAACCAGCCGTCCCATTTGGTGGTAAATATCGTATTATCGATTTCACTCTAACTAACTGTCTTCATTCAGGTTTGAGGAAGATATTGGTTTTAACTCAATACAAATCACACTCGCTACAAAAACACTTACGAGATGGTTGGTCGATCTTTAATCCCGAACTTGGTGAATACATCACAGCCGTTCCACCCCAAATGCGCAAAGGTGGTGCATGGTATGAAGGCACAGCAGATGCCATCTACCACAACATGTGGTTACTCTCTCGTAACGACGCCAAGTATGTGGTTGTTCTTTCTGGTGACCATATCTACCGCATGGATTACGCTGCGATGCTGGAAGAGCACAAAGAAAACGGCGCAAAACTCACCGTTGCTTGTATGGATGTCCCGGTAGAGGATGCCACGGCTTTTGGCGTAATGGGCATCAAAGAAAACGGCTTAGTTGAATCCTTCATCGAGAAACCGGAGAACCCGCCTACCCTGCCAGATGACCCAGCTCAGAGCCTTGCCTCTATGGGTATTTACATCTTTGATATGGACGTTCTGCAGGAAGCACTAGAAGAAGATGCAAAGCTTGAAGACTCAAGCCATGACTTTGGAAAAGACATCATTCCTAAGCTGATCGACACTCAATCCGTTTACGCTTATAAGTTCTGCGGTAGTAAAGGTCGTGTAGACAAAGACTGCTATTGGCGAGATGTAGGTACGATCGATTCCTTCTACGAGGCCAATATGGATTTATTAGAGCCAGTGCCACCAATGAATTTATATCAACCGAACTGGGCAATTCGCACTTACGAAGCTCAATTCCCACCAGCAAGAACCGTATCATCGGCGACAGGTAATGAAGGGATTTTTATTAACTCCATCATTGCCAATGGTGTCATTAACTCCGGAGGTTCCGTTCAGCACTCTGTTATCGCGTCCAACGTGCGTATTCAAGACAGCGCAACCGTCGTCGATAGCATTATTTTCGATGATGTAGAGGTCGGCGAAGGCTGTCAGCTTGTGAGTTGTATTATTGACAAGCACGTTCGTATTCCACCGCACACACAAATTGGTATCAACAAAATCGAAGACGCCAAACGATTTCATGTATCAGAAAAAGGGATCGTGGTTATTCCTGAAGGTTATGAGTTCTGATCGTTTACTCAAGCGTCTATTTGCAATAATCCAAAGCAACAAAATCATATCCCCCCACAATAAAAAAGCGCGCGATGTAAATCGCGCGCTTTTGTTATCCATTCAATCTGGATTAAACGTTACATACTGTCGACCAGCTAACGTCACTACCCGGCTCTGATGCTGTCCACCAGTTTGCTTGGTATACCACACCATTGTGAATCACTTTATCACCTTGGTTAGCGTGGCTTGGGTTACCTTGCCAGTCCGTTTGTGGGAAGTCTGGGTAAGTCACAAGGCCTGTTGTGTCACAAGTACCAGGCTCAGTACCACCGCCGCCACCAGTGCCAGAGTTTAAGTCACCGATTGGTAGGTCTGGTTGCTCAAACTTGAACGCGAACTCTTTACCACCAGAAATCACCGTGTAGTTAGCAGGGCCAGAGATTGGTAGGTAGTAAACCATATCAAGCTCGTAAGTGCCGCCCGCTGGTAGGTCTTTCCATGCTGGTAGCGAGAAAGATACACGGTGCATTACACCATCCAAACCACCAATGTTGTTCGCACGAGTGTGTCCAGAGGCAATTACGCTTAGGCCACCACCAGACTGATCTTTCGCGTTATCCGGTGCCGATACAGGAATATTGAACTGGAATTCAGTACCGCCAGGAATCGCTTGACCAGTGTTGTTTGTAAACGTGATCTTAGGGTTGATTGGGTAGTTTTGGTCACCCACTTTAAAGCCACCAACGCTCACTGCGATATTAACAGCCTCAGTTGGGATAGCACCTGTCGCAATCTTGTTACCGTAAGGTGTTGCAGACTTAAACTTGTCGTAAATCGCTTTAGTCATAGTGTTACCCATGTGGTACTCACCATTACCCGCTGCACAAGCCTGTTCAGTTGCATCAATCGTAGTACGGTTACCGTTCGCGTCTAGTACGTAACAGTTGTAGTCACCTGCTAGCTCCCAGAACATGATACCGCCGATCTCTTTATCGATAACGTAGTCTGCTTTCACTTCAACAGACGCTTTGTCTTCTGTTGATAGGAATACACTCTTCTCTGCGTTCCATAGCCATGGTGCGACTGCAACATCATCGTAGTTACGCGTGTACGTACCCACCAATTGGTCTGAAGGATCGTTCACAGGATCTAGACCGTAAGCTTGAGCGTAAGAACCCCAAATACCCTTCTCTAGGTTCTTCGCGTGCCACATTGGGTTAGAACCTGCCCCCATTTCGTTACCTTTAGGGTCAGTATCGTGCCACATGTTATCGATACCTAGAGCACCGTGACCACAGTTGTTCTTCTCACCTTCACCAGTACCTGGTGCACACTCTGATTGGTTAGGTAGTGCAGCGCGGCCCCAAAGACCATTTTCGCCACCTGTTACACCTTGCCAACCACGGGTGTAATAAGGCACACCAATATTGATACGACCAGCAGGCATTGAACCACGGAAGTAATGGTAAGCCCAGTCAGTGTTCAAGTAACCGATACCGCCGTAAGCAGCCGTGCCGTAAACGTTCCATTGAGCAAGCTCAGAGTCTTTACCTGTATCAAACAGTACCGCGTTGTGACCAACGTGATCGTTCCAAGCACCGTGCAGGTCGTAAGACATGATGTTCACGTAATCGAGGTACTTAGTAACATCAAAGGTTTCCATACCACGCAGTAGGTAACCCGAAGAAGGCGCTGCGATAGTCAGCATGTAGTGGATGCCATCTTGTGCAGATGCTGCGTCCAGTTTCTCACGTAGGACCTTCATTAGCTCTTGGTATGAAGCCCACAGGTATGGACGACGTGGTTCCATGAAGTCTTTATCGTAAGGGTTACCTGCACCCGCCATAGACGTTGGGTACTCGTAGTCGATGTCTAGACCATCGAATTTGTAGGTACGCATCATTTCAACTGCAGAAGTCGCGAACTTCTCGATACCTGCGTGGTTGATTGAACCGTCTGCGTTAGTTGTCATCGTGTAGAAGCCACCATCCGCAACACGATTACCGTCTGCGCCGAAGTGACCACCTGTTTCAGCCCAACCACCGATCGAGATCAGCGTTTTAACGTCATGTTTTTGCTTGTAAGTAGCAAGTGCACCGAAGTGACCTTTAAAGCCTAGTGCTGGGTCTACTTCTACACCCGGCCAAGTTTTACCGGTTGCAGGGTTAGTTGGATCAGTCACGTCACCAACGTTCACTTTACCGTCTGAACCGATGCTTACAAACGCGTAGTTAATGTGAGTTAGCTGATCCCAAGGAATGTCTTTCACAAGGTAAGCCGCTTGTGGATCATCACCACTACGCCAGCTTGTGAAGTAACCAATCACACGACGTGGGTGATCGGCACCCATCAATTCACGGCCGTCTTTGTCGTAAATCGTACAGTAAGGTACATCCACACCAGCCGTTTGGTACAGGCCATCAGGACGACAGTTTGAAGTGACTGCACCACCATTTACTGATAGTGATACAAGGGAAGAATCTGTTGTTGCGCCAGCATCGTCAGTCGCTTTAGCATAAATCGATACCGAGCCTGCTGCTGTTGGAGTGAAATCAACAGCGTAAGGCGCAGCGGTCGCTGTACCAATCAAAGCTCCTGCCGCAAAGAACTCAACTTTAGCAACCGTACCATCCGCGTCTGCCGCAGTAGCAGAAACCGTTACCGTGCCGCCAAGCTCAACAGAAGTGGCTGATAGCGCTACGTCTACCGTTGGTGCTTCGTTACCAGGTTGACCAGCAGCAACTGTAAGCGTAACAGCACTCACAGTGCTCGCTGCGTTTTTGTCGTCGTAAGCTTTAGTTGAGAACTCGTGAACACCCTCTGTCGCCGTCCATGAAGCAGTAAAAGGTACTGCGGTTGATGTGCCAACCAATGCGCCATCAACAAAGAATTCAACTTTGCTGACTGTGCCGTCAGTGTCTGCAGCGTCTGCGGCAAGGTTAACAACGTCACCAGCTGTGATAGAGGCCGACGCAGAAGGAGAAGTTAGTGAAACAGTCGGTACTTCGTTAAGTGGTGGACCAACAGGGCCGCCATCACAAGCGCCAAGGTTCTCCCACTCACCCCATTCACCTGACTGAGCAGGGTTATTGTTTTGCGTCCAGTAGCGCGCTTTATATGCGCTATTTTCGTGCTGAACTTGATCACCACCATTATAAACTTTTGATGAATCCCAAGTTTCTAGAGGTGTACAATCAACCGCTGCATAGCTGTTGAATGCCATTAGACAAGATGCAGTCAAAGTACTGAGTGTGAATACACTCTTTGCCGCTTTCCCGTTTCTAAAGTACATATTGCTCTTCCTTAAGTTATTGTTAATACAATACAAAACACGCTTTATCTTTGCGTACCTTTTACTTTTGTTTCGACGTAAAATAACTTAAGTACAAGTGCAGAATTTCACACTACTTATTTATAAATTTTCAGCAACACCTCTCAAGAATCCACTCATAGATTGCAAGAATTGACATCTTATTTTGCACCAACAACTAATTTCACTACTCAAATAAATATGTCGATCGCAAATTAATAAAAAAGAGAAAAAAAGTCCTAATATTGAAATAAAGATCACTAAGCCTTTGTTGCTCTGGGTGTTTCATTAAAATGTCTTTTATATTCGCGACTGAACTGTGACGGGCTACTGTAGCCTACTAGCCTCGCAGCATCATTCACTCTGCGCCCTTCTACTTGGATAAGTTCACGCGCTTTGTTGAGACGCACCTTTTTTATGTACTGCAAAGGCGACTCTAGAGTGACACTTCTGAAGGCTTGATGAAACGCAGACACGCTCATGTTCGCCTCTTCCGCCAAGGATTGTACATTCAGTTGTTCATGATATTCCTGATGAACACGATTAAGAGCTTTAGCCACGCGAGCATAAGAGCCTTCTTGATGCGCCAATTCAAAGAGAACATGGCCAGATTCGCTTACCAATGCTCGATAAACTATCTCTTCTAAAAGCATCTCACCGAGCATGGCAACCTCTAGCTCGTCACATAACGTCGTCATCAGGCGTTTACATGCATCAAGCATTTGCTCGTTCATTTGTACCGACTTCAACCCGCAGCGAGTGGCGTCTTCACACACGTTAGTAAAACGTTGTGATTCCAACTTCTTCACGAGCTTTTGTAGCAGAGCTGGAGAGATATCGATAGAGATACCTAGCAAGGGTTCATTGTCGACGGCAATCGCTTCACACTCGAGCGGCATCGGGACGCCAACCACCAAATAATCATCGGGTCCATAACGTACCGGACTTTGGCCAATATGGATGTTCTTGTACCCTTGCCCTAAGACGATAATGCCAGACTGGTACACGAAAGGTTGGCGATTATTCCCTTTACTACTGCGGTAAAACCACACCCCATCAATGGCGGTTTCTTTAATCCCTTCGAGATCGTCTAAGCCGAATTTCGTCGCGTATTGCTGCATGCTCTCAGCAAGTGTCTTCATTTTGTCACTCCATTCATTTGCCACACACTATACTTGGAGTTCGTCACTCAGTTCCAGAGCAACGCATCCAATTATGTAGGAATAGGCAATAAATTTGCAGGAATCGGCCTACTCAGCCACTCCAGCACGTACTAATATGCACATATTCACTCTCCTCACATTGGAAGCAAGAGGTATAATAATGAACTTTTCATACGTCAACCCAACTCAAATCTTCTTCGGCCAAGGCCAAATCGCGGCAATCAAAGACGCAATTCCTGCCGACCAAAAAGTACTTGTGATCTACGGCGGCGGCTCGATCAAGAAGAACGGTGTTTACGATCAAGTAGCGCAAGCATTGGAAGGCCGAGAGTGGCTTGAGTTTTCGGGTGTTGAGCCAAACCCAACTAAAGAAACACTAGATAAAGCGGTAGCTATCGTAAAAGAACAAAACGTTGATTTTATCCTAGCTGTAGGCGGTGGTTCAGTTATCGATGGTTCTAAGTACGTCGCAGCATCAGCAAAATACGACGGTGACGGTTGGGACATCATGGTAGGCAAGCATCAAGTAACCGAAGCAACGTCACTTGCTGCCATTCTTACGTTGCCTGCGACAGGTTCTGAGTCAAACATGGGCGCGGTAATCACTAAAAAAGAAACGCAAGATAAATTGGCGTTCCTAGCACCTGCAGTTCAACCGAAGTTTGCAGTTCTTGACCCAGACGTAATGAAAACCCTACCAGAGCGTCAGCTTATCAATGGTCTGGTAGATGCATGGGTTCACGTTTGTGAGCAATATCTAACACTACCGACAGGCGCAATGGTTCAAGACGGTTACGCAGAAGCACTACTGAAAAACCTTAAAGTACTGGGCGATCAGTTCGCAGAGCGCGATAACGATCAATGGCGTGCCAACCTAATGTGGACAGCAAACCAAGCATTGAACGGTCTTATCGGTAGCGGTGTTCCTCAAGACTGGGCAACACACATGATTGGTCACGAACTAACGGCACTTTGGCACGTAGACCACGCACGTTCACTAGCGATCATCCAACCATCACTACTTCGTAACCAAATGCAATTCAAACGCCCTAAGCTTGAGCAAATGGGTCGCAACGTGTTTGGCTTATCAGAAGGTGAAGACTTGGCAGAGCGCACGATTCAAGCGATCGAAGCTTTCTACCATCAGCTAGACGTCGCAACTCAACTTGAAGGTTACGGTGATGATCGTGAAGCCGCTATTGACTCAGTCATTGCACAGCTATCAAAGCATGGCATGACCGTTCTTGGCGAGAACCAAGCGATCGACCTAGAAAACAGTCGAAAAATTCTTGATCTAGCAGTCGCATAACGACTCGATCTATCAAATTACTGCCTTTTTTAACGGTATTGTGTCCGCACAGACACAATACCGTTTTTTTATGGTAATTTAGCCGCACACTGACAAAACGATATAAATTGAACTTTTCTGCTAAAAAAATAACAAACAGGCGATAGTTTGATGTTGTTGTGTAAGCCGATGACCAAAAACAAACCAAGTGCTTACCAATCGAATTGTCACTTTTTTACTTGCTCATAAAAAATGAGCGTTTAGTCGTCTATTCAAGAGTTATTCGTATGTGGCTGATTGTCGTAGCTTGCGCGCTCATACATATCATCAGCATTAAGACTGGCCCTAAGTGGTTATTCTTTTTGACCAAACCGCTTCCAATCACAGCAATGATTGGGATGTTAATGCTGTCTCCAGCGAGTCACCTACCCTACACCCAGTGGATCATTGGCGGGCTCTCACTGTCACTCATGGGTGACTTAATTTTGATGCACCCAAAAGACAAATTTGTTGCGGGCATCAAACTGTTTTACCTTGCTCAAATTAGCTATGCCTTGGGTTTCATCAATATGGCGGCTTGGCATTTTACTCCATGGATTCCCTTTGCCGTATTTGGCGCAGGGCTGTGTGCCTATTTCTTTTTTAAGCCCGATTTAGGGAAAGAAAAGTGGTCGGTAGCTAGCTACATCTTTGTTTTGATGACCATGCTTTGGATGGCATTGGAATACTACGCCAGTGGTAAAACCCAATCGTCGGCGTTCGCCGTGCTAGGCAGTTTTATCTTCACCATGTCTGGTGTTGTCCTTGCCTTCGAACGATTTGGCAGTACATCGGTATTTTCTCGCCAAGTGGTGATGACAACTTATTACTCGGCACAGTTTCTTATAACCATGTCTGTCTTCGCAATTGTGATCCGTTTTCTCTAAAACTGACTATATTATCGGTTAGTTTTGTCATGAGTTATTTGCTCACCAGTTGGACAGTTTACCTCTGATAAACAGGTGCAATACGGTTAATAACTTGTTATTGTAGAAAGAAATTTATTCTAAAAGTTGGCAGCCTTGAAAGAGAAAAATATCGTCGTAGAGTTCAGCGGCGTAAACAAGTGGTATGGCGAATACCACGCCCTTAAAGACATTAATTTTTCAGTACACACCGGTGAAATCGTGGTCGTTTGTGGCCCTTCCGGCTCAGGTAAATCCACACTAATTCGCTGCATCAACCACTTAGAATCCATCCAAGAGGGCGAGCTCAGCGTGTTTGAGCATCCTACAAATTCCAAAGCACAAAAACCGGGTAAAGTAGGAATGGTGTTTCAGCACTTTCATCTGTTTCCGCATCTCACGGTTTTAGAAAACCTTACTCTTGCCCCAATCCGCACTCTGAAGCTATCGAAGCAGGAAGCGGAGGAACGCGCAATGCATTATCTCAAGCGCGTTAACATCGAAGAGCAAGCCAACAAATACCCAATTCAATTGTCTGGTGGTCAGCAGCAACGTGTTGCTATCGCACGCTCGCTCTGTATGGAACCAGATTTACTGCTGTTTGACGAGCCAACCTCGGCGCTCGATCCTGAAATGATCAACGAAGTGTTGGACGTGATTGTGGAGTTAGCACAAAGCGGCATGACCATGATTTGTGTGACTCACGAAATGGGTTTTGCTAAAAAAGTAGCGAATCGAGTGGTATTTATGGACGAAGGTGAAATCATCGAAGTGAACTCACCCGTTGCACTGTTTGAAACCCCTCAACACCCTCGTACACAAGCGTTTTTGAATCAGATTCTGAGCTACTAGCCAATGCTATTTCGAATCCTAAAACCCGTTTTACAAGCCTTACTCCAAATCGCCATTCTTTTGATTGCGATCGTTTGGGTGCTTGATTCCGGCGCACAAGCGATGGGTTATCAATGGCAGTGGGAACGTGTGCCTGACTACATCGCGTTTTACGAAGACGGTGAATTGTGGCCAGCCGAGTTAATAGAAGGCCTCATCGTTACACTAAAAATCTCTGCCATTAGCCTGTTCTTCACATTAGTAATTGGTTTGGTTACCGCACTGCTGCGTCTAAGCAACTCCAAAGTTGGTAATGCGATCGGCACTACTTACGTAGAGTTAATTCGTAATACGCCATTGTTGGTGCAAATCTACCTACTCTATTTGGTGTTTGGCCCTGTCATCGGTCTAGACAGAGTCAGTACCGCCGTTTTAGCGCTGTCCCTATTCCAAGGGGCGTACACCGCGGAGATCTTCCGTGCAGGCTTAAACAGCATTCCCAAAGGTCAATTTGAGGCAGCGAAAAGCTTGGGGCTGTCCCCTCTCTTTGCGTACAAAGATGTGATTCTTCCTCAGGTACTCCAACGTACCTTGCCACCATTGACCAATGAAGTCGTGTCACTGATTAAAAACTCTTCGATTGTGAGTGTTATGGCGATCTTCGACCTCACCACCGAAGCGAGAAACATCGTCTCTGAAACGGCGATGCCTTTTGAAATCTGGTTTACTGTGGCAGCAATCTACCTTGCTCTCACATTATCACTTTCTGGCTTATCCGCTTGGCTGGAACACAAACTAGGAGCCAGTTGGCGCAAATTATAAGGAGATAACATGAAGTTATTCAAAGCGACCATTACCGCATTATTAGGGCTTGCGATTGCTTTACCTTCATTAGCCAATGAAGAAGCCGCAACGCCGAACGTAGATCAAATCAAAGATCGTGGCACGCTGCGCGTTGGTATGTCGACATTCGTGCCTTGGGCAATGCGTAACAAACAAGGTGAACTGATTGGTTTTGAAATCGACGTGGCGAAACGATTAGCCGCAGATTCAGGCCTCAAAGTCGAGTTTGTCCCAACCGCGTGGGACGGCATCATCCCTGCTCTATTAGCGAAAAAGTTTGACGTAATCATCGGTGGCATGTCGATCACTCCAGAGCGTTCAAAAAGCGTACTTTTCACTGAACCTTATTCACACTCTGGCGTACAAGTTGCCGCAAACAAAGAACTAGCAGAAGGTTTTAGCGAGTTTTCAGATTTTGACTCTCGCCGTGTGAAGATTGCCGCTCGTCGTGGAGCGTTCACTGTGCAAGTAGCGCGTGAGACTTTCCCTAAAGCGAAGATCCTTCAGTTCGATGACGACGCTCAAGCATTCCAAGAAGTACTAAACGGCAATGCACACGCAGTGATTGCATCAAGCCCGAAACCAGAGCACGAAGCGATCAAGCACGCAGACAAATTGTTCATTCCATTTTCAGAGCGTCTGTCAAAAGGCAACGAAGCCTTCGCCGTTCGTCTAGGTGAAGAAGACAAAAAAGCCTTCTTCAACCAATGGATTGAAGCTCGTACGCAAGACGGTTGGCTAGATGAACGTTACGAGTACTGGTTCTCGACGCTAGATTGGCAAGACCAAGTTGCACAAGGCCAGTAGGCGTTGCTGTTACTCATAAAGTCATAAGCTGTCGCGGTTGCTCATAGCGTCAGAATAATGAGCACTTTCACAGCCATTGCAACTTTTACAATAAATACAATGACCGACTCGTTTAACGGGTCGGTATTTATCTTTACTACCGGAGTCAAACCTTGAGCGGACAAACCACCACTCGCGTTGCACCAACCAAAACCAATTCAGGCTTTTTCTTAAGTCGTTTTAACCTACTTGATTGGGTGCTGCTGGCCATCTGTGCATTGGCTGGTGTTTGGCTTTATCATCGCTCTACCGTTGGCGTAAATTACATCTGGCATTGGAAAGAAGCCATTGACCTGTTGTTCACACCAAGAGCAGACGGCGGCTTACCGTATTTCTTTCAAGGCTTAATTTCAACGCTGCGCCTTAGCGTCTGGGGCATCGTATTCGCCTTAGTACTAGGTACCTTGCTAGGACTAGCTCGCTTTTCTGATTCGGTATGGCTGCGCACACCTGCCAATGCGTTTATTCAATTGGTACGAAACATTCCGCCTTTGGTGTTCGTCTTCATCTTCTACTTCTTCGTCTCTAACCAGTTAATCCCACTACTGGGGCTAGAAGACATTTTACGTAACTACCGTGGCGAACCTAACGCAGTTCAAAGCTTCTTCTTTGGTCCTGCTAACCTTTGGGAAAACTTAGCCTCTGGTGTCCTTTGTGTTGGTCTACTTTCCTCTGCTTACATCGCAGAAGTCGTGCGTGCTGGATTGCAAAGCGTCGATAAAGGCCAATGGGAAGCCGCAGATTCACTCGGATTATCATCTTGGGTTAAATACCGCTTTGTCATTGCACCGCAAGTATTGAAAGCCATTACACCAGCACTGGCAGGTCAGACCATCTCACTGGTTAAAGATACCTCCATCGTATCTCTTATCTCGATTCAAGAAATGACCTTTGTCGGCACAGAGATGGCAAACTCATCTGGCTACATTTTCGAAATTTGGCTGATTGTCGGCTTCGTTTACTTCCTGATTTGTTTCGGTCTATCAATGTTTTTCAGATACATCGAGAAAAAATCGGAATCTAATTCAAATTAACTCAATAGGCTTCAAAATAAGCCAGCGTAGCGCTTCAAATCGGAATTCCATCCTGTTACAGTCCTTCGCATGCTATTATTTTGGCGTTTTTCATGGAGTTAAAGAAGCAGTCCGATTACGAGCAGTACATAAGGCAGGACAGCCTTGGTGAATACTACGTTGTACTCAATCAATACACTTTTCACAGTGTTTATCAGCCTATCTTTGATAAACACCAGAAAATGATCGGTATGGAAGCCCTACTGCGCATTCGTGGTGTAGATGGTGCCTACATTCGTCCCGATCTGTTCTTTACTGATAGCAGCATTGATACCCACTTTCGACTTTGCATCGAGTTCCTATCCCGAGCAATTCACATCCGCAACTTCGCTCGTCACTTTGCGGGCTCGCCGATCAAACTGTTTCTCAACGTAATGCCCCAAACGTTATTAACGCTTACCAATGACATGGGCTTTAAAGATAACGGATTACTCTACAAGCGATTATCTGAATTGGGTATGGCACCTTCTGATGTCGTCTTTGAAGTGGTAGAAGAAGCTTGTGGCGATACAGAGCTTTTGAGCCAAGCCGTAAAACTTATGCGCGCCAATGGCTTCTTGTTTGCGATTGATGACTTTGGCTCTCACCATTCTGATATGCCACGAGTGAAGCAGCTTTGCCCTGATATCATCAAGATCGACCGCTCTTACCTACTCGACTATTGCTCTGGTGCTACACTCGCGATAGCCAATGCAGTCGAACTCGCCGATCAGATGAACGCTAAAGTCGTGATTGAAGGCGTAGAAGAAAACGGCCAGCTATCCGCAATGCAAGCACTGGACTTGAATTACTACCAAGGTTTTTATCTGGCGAAACCAAACTCGATTCACCATTGGACTGAGCAAAAAGGCCCAGCTAAGGTATTGCATTAAAAGCGATAACACAGAGACGAATGAAATCGTTTTAGATACAAAAGCGCCGCCTAGGTTTCTCACCAAGGCGGCGCTTTTCTATTTATGTCGATTCTGATATCGAAATGAGACGTTTAGAAGAAGTCGATAGAGTTGCGGCCACTCTTAGGATCGCGAACCGCTTGAGGCTTGTCGTCTTTCTTGCCTTTCTTAGCAGATTGAGACAACGCCTCTTTCTGTGCTTTACGCTCTTTGTGTGCAGCTTTACGACCAGTCGACTTAGGGCCCTTAACGTTCGCTTTCTCGTTCTTTTTCGAGCGAGACTTTTCTTTACGAGCCGTTTGCGCTTCTTTCTTCGCCTTCTTCTCTGCTTTTTGCTCTGCAGTTTCTGGCTCAGTCACTGGCGCATCACACACAACAACATAGTATTCTTGGTTGAACTCAAAGAAATCACCGTCGTACATTTTGCGACGTTTACGCGTTTCTAGCTCACCATTTACCGCTACGTAACCTTCTTCGATGATGTGTTTTGCTTCACCACCGCCACTCACCAAGTTTGCGATTTTGAAAAGCTTGTACAGCTCAATTGGGTGCGCGTCAACGTCGATACCGATCGCTTCGATCTCAATCTCTTCGCCTTCTAAATACTCTTCGTGTTCGTAATCTTGGGTCATGTTCGTTACTCATTTTTCTTGATGAACGGAGTTTAAACGGAATGCGTACAAATAGAAACGTGATCTTCACTCAACTTGTCCAATTGGGTATATACTCACCCAATAACTCCTTGAACGAGCGATATTTTGTCTAATAAGAACCACATTATCTTTGCCACCGCCAACCTATTGAACTTTGTCGCCCCTCCTGGCGCGTATTATGATTTCGAGAACATTTACTCCCTCGACGATTGGCAGGACAAGCTCACTTGGACCAAATCGCAGTTCGCCCAACTCAATCCCGACATCATCGGCTTGCAAGAAGTGTTTAGCATTGAAGAAACCCAAACCTTCTTTGCAGAGATCGGTTTCCAATACTTTGCCTGTGTAGATACACCGCATATCGAGGGTGACTATATATACTCTCGTCCTGTTGTTGCCGTGGCCTCTCGTTTTCCCATAGAGAGCTTTGAAGCGGTCACGTTCGATAGAGATACGCTCAATGCCTTTGGCGATATCGACGCGCCGCCGTTCAGCCGCAAACCCGTTCGGGCAACCATTATTCACCCAATTATTGGGCATATCTGCGTGTACGTCACGCACTTGAAGTCACAACGCCCTGCAGACTCAGAGACACCAGAACAGGCCAGCAGACCCATTGCCCGCTGGCTATCAACACAACAACGGGGTTGGGAAGCTGCAATGCTGCGCGATGCAATGCAAAAGCACTATGCGAATAACCCGATGCCGACATTGTTGATGGGTGACATGAACCAAGCCATCACTAAAACAAGCGTTAATAACGTTTTGGTTGAACAATATGGTGACAGCGTCACTGACTTGCAGCTTTGTGATGGCTGGGAATTGCAAGTGGCACCATCGTTAGAATCAAGACCTGCAACGCACTACCACTTTGCGAAAGGAAACGTGTTGGATTACATACTACTGTCGCAGGAGTTTGATGCGCACGCCGATGTATCCATAGCAGAAGTGACGAATTATCAAGTGCTGGATGCACACCTAATTAACCCGTCTTTCGAGAGAGATAAAAACGCCAGCGACCACGCCTTTGTGGCGCTGACGGTAGAAATTAAGCTTTAGCGTCGTTGTGACGTTTCACGATCTTACGCGGAATCAACTCCACCCCTGCTTTATAGCGTTTTGCTGAAGCATTGAGCGCCAACTCCATTGCGCTGTCGGCAATTAGTTCAAATTGCTGTGGTAGCGAGTTGATTTTGATTGGCAGAAAATCGAGCAAGCGGTTATCACCAAAGGTAGCCAAACGCACTTTACCCATCAGTTCAGGCTTTTCTAACATCACGTCCAACACGCCTTCTAACAAGGTGTATGACATGGTCACTACCGCATCAGGTAGCTGGCCTTTTGCAATCCAACCTTCCAGTACCTTCTTACCTTCTTCACGGGAGAAGTGCTGGCCATAGCCTACCAAAGCCTCGTTACCTTCTTGCTGGCAAGCAGAGCGGAAGCCCAGTTCACGCTCTTTAGAAACTTGAAGTTCTTCTAATGCGCCAATCAAACCGATGGACTCAATCTCCGAAGACAGTACCGATTCTGTCAGCTCAAATGCCGCATCGAAATCTTCACTGATCACACAGCAAAAGTGTTCATCATCCATAGGACGGTCGAGTGCGATGACAGGTGTGCCCGAGTTTTGCAGCTTTAAGTAATACTCACTGGCGGCAGGCATACTACTGGCGACAAACAACGCATCAATACGGCGGCTAACCAGCGCCTCCGCCACCTTTTCTTCGGTTTGCGGATTGTCGTCTGAGCAACCAATCAAAATTTGGTAGCCTGCTTTACGAGAGTTCTGCTCAATCAGTTTTGCTAAACGTGCGTAACTGGTGTTTTCTAAGTCTGGAATGATCAAACCAAACGAGCGAGAGTTGCCCGCTCTCAAAGAAGAAGCGGCGTGATCCGGTTTGTAATTGTAATGCTCAACCACCGCCATGACTTTCTTTTGAGTCTTTTCGCTGATGCGGTATTTCTGCGCTTTACCGTTAATCACATAGCTTGCCGTGGTCTTGGAAACCCCAGCCAATTTTGCTATTTCATCCAGTGTCATATTCTAAGCCCTGTTCTGTGCGCGGGATCATATTAATACATCAACGATCCTTCGATAAGTTGAATTATATGCTGAACCGATTCAGTATAAAAGCTGAAAGGATTCAGCAAAACTTAAAAATTGACGAGAGTCACCAAAATCAAGCAACACATACACGCTTTACTAGGCTATAAAAATAATAAAGCCGTGAACGGTTAGCCCCTGATTTTAAAAACGGTTTCGCTGAATGCTTTAAAAAATTTGACCAATTGCTGAATCGATTCAGTCGCCTGTTAAGCAATACTGCTTCGTGAATTTGAGTTCAGCAACAACAGAACCACGCGTTACGCAGCCCAAACGCTGCGTAACCAAGATGAATTAGAAATAAAGACCTTAAGGCTGGAGAAGCACCATGCTTAAGCTAAGTAAGAACGACATTACCCTATCTCAATCCGCTACAGATAAATTTGAAGCGATCAAAAACATCGCTCAAAGCCTTACAGACAAAGGTCTGGTAGAACAAGGTTATGTAGAAGGCATGCTAAACCGTGAAAACCAGAACTCTACGTTTCTAGGTAACGGCATCGCAATTCCTCACGGTACGACTGACACGCGCTCAATGGTGAAAACCACTGGCGTTGCTGTACACCACTTCCCAGAAGGCGTTGAATGGGGCGACGGCAACAAAGTATTCGTTGCTATCGGTATCGCCGCGAAATCGGACGAGCACTTAGGCATTCTTAAGCAGCTAACAAAAGTATTGGGTGCCGACGGCGTTGAAGAGCGTCTACGCAATGCAAAAAATGAAGACGACATCATTGCCCTACTTCATGGCGACGTTCAGCTAGAAGCCGATTTCGATGCTTCTCTCATTCAATTGCTATTCCCAGCAAGTGACATGATTCAGATGAGCGCGGTTGCTGGCGGCCTACTTAAAAACACAGGTTGTGCAGGTACAGAGTTCGTTGCAGACCTAGTAACAAAAACGCCTACACATCTAGGCCAAGGTCTATGGCTAGTTGGTAGTGATAAGCAAGTAACCCGTACTGGTGTTGCTTTTGTATCAACAGCAAATGATTGTGAGTTCGAAGGCGAGAAAGTACGCGCTCTAGTCGCTTTTGCTGCTTGCAACAATGCTCACCAATCTATCCTAAGCACGATTTCAAAGCTTGTGTTCAACAACGAACACAGCAAGCTGCTTGATGGTTCTGCTGAACAGATCCTTGCACTGTTCAAAGGCGAAGAAATGGCAACAGAAGCGGCTAAAGATGGCAACACAGCGATCTTCAAAATCAAAAACGCTCACGGCCTACACGCTCGTCCAGGCGCGATGCTAGTTGCAGAAGCGAAGAAGTTCGAATCGAACATCCGCGTAGCAAATCTAGATGGCGACGGCAAAGCGGTAAACGCAAAGAGCCTAATGAAAGTTATCGCACTAGGCGTGAAACACGGCCACCAGCTTCAATTCTCTGCTGAAGGTCCAGATGCTGCACAAGCACTTGAATCAATCGGCAAAGCAATCGCATCTGGTCTTGGCGAAGGTTAAGGGGCGAGAGAATGACAGCATTGAAAACAAACAAAGTCGTTACCATCACACTTAACCCTGCCCTTGACCTCACTGGCTCACTAGACGCACTAAAAGTCGGTTCTGTTAGCCTAGTTGAAAAGAGCAACCTACACGCTGCGGGTAAAGGCGTAAACGTGGCGAAGGTACTGAGCGATCTTGGTGCGGACGTTACCGTGACGGGCTTTCTTGGCAAAGACAACCCAGAGCTGTTTCACCAACTATTTAGCGATATCAACGTGAAGAACGAATTCGTTGAAGTCGAAGGCGCAACCCGTATCAACGTGAAATTAGTTGAAGCCGATGGCCAAGTCAGCGACATCAACTTCCCTGGCGTTCAAGTTACGGCAGAAGAAATCGTACGCTTTGAAGAAACCCTATTCCGCCTTGCAGAAACACACGATTACTTTGTATTGGCAGGCAGCCTACCGGGCGGCGTTACTGCAGAGCAATGCGCAGCATGGATTGAGAAACTGCATCAGCAAGGTAAGAAAGTCTTATTCGATAGCAGCAAAGCTGCGCTGCGTGCGGGCATCGACGCTCACCCTTGGTTGATCAAACCAAACGATGAAGAGCTAAGTGACTTTGTCGGCGAGCACCTTTCAACCCCAGAACAATGCCAAGAAGCAGCGCAGACGCTAAGCGACAAAGGCATTGAGAACATCGTGGTTTCTATGGGTGCAGACGGCGTGATGTGGCTGAACCAAGGTGAATGGCTTCGCGCGCAACCACCACGAATGAATGTTGTAAGCACCGTTGGCGCAGGCGATACGCTTGTGGCTGGCTTGTGCTGGGGTCACATGCAAGTGATGCCGAAGAACGATTTACTGCGCTTCGCTACGGCGCTTTCTGCCCTAGCAGTGAGCCAAGTTGGCGTTGGCCTAACCAGTCAGGAAGAACTGGAGAACATTAAGCTCCAAACCGAAGTTACCGAGCTTTACCCTAATACGAACTTAGACAAAAACTAAGGAACAGAAGGTTATCAGTATGAATATTGCCATTATTACTGCTTGTCCAAGTGGTGTTGCGAACAGCATCATTGCGGCAGGCCTACTAGAACAAGCAGCAGCCAAGTTGGGTTGGAACGCAAAGATTGAATGCCAATCAAGCGTGGTTGAACCAACACTGCTAACAGACGCTGACATTGAACAAGCAGAAGCGATCGTAATTGCGGCTAACACTCCAGTTGATACTTCTCGTTTCGTAGGTAAAAAAGTCTACCAAGCAAATATCAGCACCGTTACAAAAGACGCAATGGCTTTCCTGCAAACTGCGGTTGAAAACTCAGCAACACTAGAGCAAGTAACCACAGTTACGGCACAAGTAGCAGCACCAGCAGAAAGCGCATCTGCAACAAAGAAGATCGTTGCTATTACTGCATGTCCAACTGGCGTAGCACACACTTTCATGGCAGCGGAAGCGCTAGAGGAAGAAGGCAAACGTCGTGGTCACCAAATTAAAGTGGAAACGCGTGGCTCTGTAGGTGCAAAAAACCAACTGACTGACCAAGAAATCGCAGACGCAGATTTGGTGATCATCGCAGCGGATATTGAAGTACCTCTTGACCGCTTCAACGGCAAGAAGATGTACCGCACTAAAACAGGTCCAGCGCTGAAGAAAACAGCGGAAGAAATGGACAAAGCGTTTGAACAAGCAACCGTATACCAACACTCTGGCTCTTCTAGCGCATCATCAGCGACAGAAGAGAAGAAAGGCGCATACAAGCACCTAATGACAGGTGTATCTCACATGCTTCCAGTTGTGGTAGCCGGTGGTTTGATCATCGCCCTATCCTTCGTATTTGGTATCGAAGCATTCAAAGAAGAAGGTACGCTGGCAGCAGCACTGATGAACATCGGTGGTGGCTCTGCATTCGCATTGATGATTCCAGTTCTTGCTGGTTACATCGCCTTCTCTATTGCCGACCGTCCAGGTCTGGCTCCGGGTCTTGTGGGCGGTATGCTAGCAAGCTCAACTGGCGCAGGTTTCCTTGGAGGTATCGCAGCAGGTTTCATCGCCGGTTACGCAGCGAAGTTCCTAGCCGACAAAGTAAAACTTCCACAATCAATGGAAGCGCTTAAACCGATCCTTATCATTCCTTTCGTGGCGACACTGTTCACGGGTCTGGTGATGATTTACATCGTAGGTGGTCCGGTTTCAGGAATCATGAACGGCCTAACTGACTTCCTAAACAACATGGGTTCTGACAGCGCAGTTCTACTCGGTATTATCCTTGGCGCAATGATGTGTTTCGACCTAGGTGGTCCAGTAAACAAAGCCGCTTACGCATTCGGTGTGGGTCTATTGGCTTCGCAAACTTACGCTCCAATGGCGGCAATCATGGCGGCAGGTATGGTTCCTGCGCTTGGTATGGGTCTTGCGACATTCCTTGCTAAGAACAAGTTTGAGCAAAGCGAGCGTGAAGCGGGTAAAGCATCATTCGTTCTTGGTCTGTGCTTTATCTCTGAAGGTGCTATCCCATTTGCAGCGAAAGATCCAATGCGTGTTATCCCATCATGTATGGCAGGTGGCGCACTAACAGGTGCACTTTCTATGCTGTTCGGTGCAAAACTGATGGCACCACACGGTGGCTTATTCGTGCTGCTTATCCCTAACGCAATCTCGCCAGTACTGATGTACTTGGTAGCGATTGCAGCAGGTACAGCGGTAACGGGCTTCACTTACGCGTTCCTAAAGAACAAATCAGAAGCGAAACAACAAGCTGCCGCTTAATCGCAAACAGCGATTAAATAACAGTTAACAATGCCTCCCTCGATTTGGCATTCGACACCTCCCTCTAGCCTCGGCTTTGGGAGGTGTTTTTTATTATGCCCAAGTAACCTCGACAGCCATGGGATAACAAATACCATATCGGGCACAAGAGCCTCTAAAACAAAGGGCTAACGCTTATAATAAGTGTTCGCCCTTTTCTTGTTTAAGTTGGCAGTGTTTAAACCGACAATTTATTGCATTGGTACTGATTCAACATCCACATCACCGCTGCTCAAGTTCACTGTCGCATTGTAGACATTATGTGGGTCACCATGGTGTTTAAAGGTGAAGTGATACACGTTCGCCGGGGTCCAAATCTGCTTATCATCGGCTGGCATAATATCGTAACCATCTTGTTGGTATAACTCGGTCGCCATAACATACGCCGTAGCGGTTTGTACCTGGGTATTACGATCAACTTTAGGTTCTAGTGAAGGGTTCGTTGGGTAAGACTCTCCGTTGTAACTCATCTGACGGTAAGCACCATTACTCCACACTACAAAGTCTTGCCAACCGTTACTGTAGCTGTCAATGAGTGCAATTGGTGTTCTTGTTACCGACATGCGGTTCAGTACTTTGCCGTTGTTATCGAACATATACGCCGTGCAACCACCACTTCCGCAGAAGAAACGGTCTTGGAATAACACCAAATGCTCTGCTGTGCCGTCACTATTCAAATCCGCTGATCCAGTAACATAACGAATTTTATCTGTTTCTAAAGAAAGGCCCTGTGGCATCAGAACGCTTTGGTCGATCCAAGTTGCAATTGTGGCTGCATCCGCGCTTTTTAATTCTACTGGCGCTTGAGAGTCTGCGTTATCGGTAGAGATGCCGTCTGTTGAAGAACAGCCAATTAGCGTTAGTGAGCCTAAAAGGAAGAGTCCGTGTAATCCGCGATTGTTCATTTGCGTTCGCTCTTTTATTGTTGATGTGCTCTTAGTATACGCAAGATTTATCAATCGCTTGTAAGAAAATCATAAAAATCAGTGAGGTGTACACTAAACCACCAGCGCTGGTTTTCGCCTTCATTCTCTTCTCGACTCTACACTCTCGCCTCCATTATCTTTCTCTCTCTTTCTTTCTCTCTCTTTCCTCTCGTATCTCGTATCTCGCATCTCAATTCTCAATTCTCAATTCTCTTGGATCAAAAAAGCCCTGAGGAAAATCCCCAGGGCTAGGCAGGAATCTGACAATAATAAAAGTCAGGAAGTCCCTTATGCAGCGGTTGGTTTGATCTTAAACAGAATTGCAAACATGACTGGTACAACAATCAGAGTCAAAACTGTAGCAAAACCAAGGCCTGCCATAATCGTAATCGCCATTGATCCGAAGAACGCATCAAACACCAATGGAATCATACCGAGGATGGTGGTCAGTGCCGCCATACTTACTGGTCGAACACGGCTGATCGCACTGTCGACAATCGCTAAGTAAGGATCCTTACCTGACGCTAGCTCTAGGTTAATCTGGTCAAGAAGTACGATACCGTTTTTCAGAATCATACCGCTCAAACTCAATAGACCAAGGAACGCGGTAAAGCTGAATGGCATATTCGTGGTTAACAAACCAAACGACACACCGATGATAGACAGCGGAACTGTGAACCAAATAACCAGTGGCTTCTTCAGTGAGTTAAACAGCAGCATCGTAATGATGAACATCAACAGGTAACCCATTGGCAGTGAGCCAAACAGACCTTCTTGCGCATCTTTCGATGACTCGTACTCGCCACCCCAAGTGATTTCGTACCCTTCTGGAATATGCAGTGCCATCACTTTTGGTTGAACACGAGCAAACAAGCTTGCCGCTGTATCGTCACTCAGTACATCGTGGTCAGCCAATACCGTTAGAGTACGCTTGCGGTCACGACGCTGAATTAACGGCTCTTCCCAATCCAGTTTCACTCCATCAATCACTTGGTCTACTGGAATGTAGCTTTGAAGCGATGGACTCCAGATATTCACATTTTGCAGCGATTCAAAATCCACACGTTCCGCCTCTGGCAGACGCGTCATGATAGGCAGAATGTGCGTACCATCGCGAAGGAAGCCCAGTGTGCTGCCACCAAACGCCATTTGTAGTGTGCTTGAAAGATCTTCTTTCGAGATACCTAAACGGCGTGCTTTCGATTCGTTAAATACAGGCACTAACTCTTTAGTGCGCTCACGCCAGTCATGACGGATATTACGAGCTCCCGGATCAGTATGCAGAATGTCTTCGACTTGCACCGCTAAGTCACGCAGCACTTGTGGATCTGGGCCAGTAATACGCGCTTCAATCTTAGACGCTGGTGACGGGCCGAATTCCATCAACTTGAACTGAAACGTTGGCTTATCGAACGTCTTCTCTAGGTTGTCGTCCAGCTTATGCAGTAGCTCAAACATGTTCTCACGGTCCGTATTACGAACTTGGAACTGTGCGTAGGCTTCGTAGCTCTTCTCCGGTTGGTAAGTCAGAGCGAAACGCTGCAAACCTTGACCAATCGACGCTGAAACAAAATCAATGTTGTCTTGAGTACGGATGTAGCTTTCAACTTCTTCCGCTTTCTTGATGGTCTCGCGAATGTCAGTGCCTTCTGGCATCCACATATCAACGTAGAACATTGGCGTGTTTGATGGCGGGAAGAACTGTTGCTTCACACTACCAAACGCAACCACAGCACCAACGAGCAATGCCACCATGCCTGCTACCGTTAACCAACGGAAACGCAACGCAAATTTAAGAGACGCACCAAACGCTACGAACAACCAACCTTTATATGGGTCTTCGTCTTCTGCATCTGCATTCTTGTCTTCTTCTTTCAATAGAAGATCCGCAAGGAATGGCGTTAGCGTAATCGCGGTAATCCAGCTCAAGAATAGTGAGAAACATAGAACCCAGAACAGAGAGCCCATGAACTCACCAGTCGCATCTTGTGACAGACCGATAGGTGCAAACGCGGTAATAGCAATGACTGTTGCACCAAGCAGCGGCCACTGTGTTTGTCTAACAATGTCTGTAGCGGCTTGAACTTTGGTTCGTCCTTTCTTAAGACCCACCAATATTCCCTCGACCACCACGATGGCGTTGTCCACCAGCATACCAAGTGCAATGATCAGCGCGCCAAGTGAGATACGGTGCAGCTCAATGCTGTTGTAGTTCATCAAGATGAAGGTACCGAATACCGTCAACAACAAAACCAAACCGATGATCACACCACTGCGTAGACCCATGGTGAACAGCAGTACGATGATTACGATAGCAACCGCTTCTGCCAAGCTAATAACAAACGCTTTTACAGAATCGTCTACTTCTTGTGATTGGTTGTAGAAGTAGTTCATATCGATACCAGCGGGCTTGATGGTCTCAAGGCTTGCTAGTTCAGCTTCAATACGTTGACCGACTTCTACCACGTTTACGCCAGAAGCAAACGAAATACCGATGTTAATCGCTTTCTTGCCGTTGTACAGCAGCACATTGCCTGGTTTTTCTTGAATGCCACGGCTGATGGTCGCCACGTCTTTCAAGCGAATCAGGTTACCCGTATCGCGACCATGAATAATCAGGTTCTCTAGTGCTTCAACCGTGTTTAATGTACCGCTTGGGCGAATAATAAGGCTCTCGCCGTTTACCATTACCTCACCTGCAGAAACCACATTGTTCTGTTGGTTCAGCAAGCCAGAAATTACATTCATGTCGAGGTTTAAAGCCGCCAAGCGATCCAATGAAATCTCAACAAACAGCATCTCTTGTTGGTCGCCAGCGATATCAACTTTACCCACGCCATCGATCAATTCGAGTTCACGCGTGAGTTGGTCTGCGTAACGTTTCAATTCTACGTAATCGTAGTCATCACCCGTTAGCATCAGCATTACGCCGTACACGTCACCAAAGTCATCAATGATTTGCAGAGATTGAACGCCTTGCGGCAAAGTTGGTTGCAGATCGTTGATTTTACGGCGCATTTCATCCCAGATTTGCGGCAATTCGTCCGGACCGTAATCCATCTTCATGCTCACCATAATCTGTGACATACCACTTGAGGACGTCGACGTAATCTTATCGATATAAGGCAGCTTACGAATCTCTTTCTCAAGCGGATACGTCAGCTCTTCTTCTACTTCTTTAGAAGTCGCACCAGGATAAGTCGCAATCACCATCGCATCTTTGATGGTAAATGCCGGGTCTTCCAAGCGACCAAGTTCTAGGAACGACGTCACACCGCCGATCGCTAGAATAACGATGAACAGCCAGCTGATGACTTTGTTCTTAATTGAGTATTCAGCAATGCTCATTATTGTTGTTTCTCCACCACATCCACATGCTTACCTTCGCGCAGTTTACGTAAGCTGGAATTCACTAATACATCGCCTTGAGCAACACCTGATGACACAATTGCACCTTCGCCATTAACTTGGTCGATGGT
Organism: Vibrio sp. D173a; assembly: GCF_030248475.1. Lineage (NCBI taxonomy): Bacteria > Pseudomonadati > Pseudomonadota > Gammaproteobacteria > Vibrionales > Vibrionaceae > Vibrio > Vibrio sp. D173a. The sequence goes on along the minus strand of NZ_JAHGAH010000158.1, from coordinate 11,733 downwards.
TACTTCCACTTTAGTGACGGCGTCACCATTTAATTTCCAAACAAAAAACTCACCATCTTGATTGCCCGCTTGTAATGCAGTCATTGGGATGTTGTAGCCATCAATGGAAGTAATACCTGCTGCTACCATGTCTACTGCAACGCTTACGCTGGTACCCGGCAGAATCTCTTCCTCAGGTTGTGGCATAGTTAGATACATTTGGTAAGTTTGCGTTTGAGCATTTGGCTCACTGGTGTGCTCCAAATAATCCAACGCATAAGATTTCGCGTCACCCGAGAACGTGGCTTGAGGCTGGTAGCTCATGCTTTGCGTATTTGGATTCACCATCGCAAGTACGTTGTCTGACAACTCGATACGAACGTACACTTTGTCGCTCTGATAAAGGTTTAAAACCGGCTCACCAATCGCAACACGCTCAAATCGCTCTTTGAATACATCCGAAACCTTGCCCGCAAACGGTGCGAACAAACGTGTGTAGTTCAATTGGTTTGTCGCGTTGTAGAAGTTTGCTTCCGCCAGTTCTTTGTTTGCTGTTAGTTCATCCAGCTCCGCTTTTGAAATCATTTGGCGGTTATGCAGCTCTTCACCACGTTTAAGCTGACGAATCGCAAGCGTGTATTGTGCTTCTGCGTCGTTGACCGCTTGCTTCTCTTTGCTGTCGTCTAGCTTGGCGATCATCTGGCCTTGTTTCACCGTGTCACCCGCTTTGACTAACACATGCTGAACTTCGCCTGCGCGACGGAATGCAATTGGCGTTTGCTCGGCAGGCACAACCTGACCTTTAAATGTGCGGTATTGGCTTTTTACGGGAACATCGACTGATACTGTCGAGACATACAAAGGCTGCTCTGCGATCACTTCGTCTGTACTGTTACAACCAGTGAGTACCGCCAGTGCGATAGCCGATACTGTGAATAATGAACGTTTCATTAGATACCTTCCTCACGAACCCAAGCTTTCACCACTTGGCCTTCCACTAGGCGTTCAACACCTGCGATAACCACGTAGTCGTTGTTATCTAAACCAGACTCCACAGCGCCATTAGCATTTAGTGACAATGTCACCTTATTTACTTGTTGTGTATCGCTGTCCATGACCCAAACTTCACCGTGAGCCGCGTCTTTCGATACCCAAGCCGCATTTGGTAGCATCATCGCGTTGGATACATTTTGCTTCGCGATGTGTACTTGCCCTGTCATGCCCGTTAACAAGTTACGATCAGAAGGTCGAGTAATCGTCACGATCGCTTCATAGCTGTTGGTATCGGCATTCGGTTGGGTTGAGATTTCTTTGAACGTGCCTTGGATGCGGTTGTTGGGCTCGCTGTCCATCGTCACCCACATCTCTGCGTCTTTAAGTGCGTTGAGTGACACCGCTTCGGCGTAAGTCACCGGAAGAGTGAACGACACGTCCAACGTGGTGTTGTCGATTAGGTTTAGGATTTCTTGCTTAGCCGCCACCACTTGATAAGGCTTCACGTAGGTATAAGACACCACACCATCAAACGGCGCATGAATCTCTGTGTAGCTCAGGTCGGTTTTTGCTTGCTCTAAGCTTGCCAGTGCCGCTTTGTATTGGGTTTCTTGCTGGTCATAGCTATCAGTGCTGATCAGCTTCTTGTTGTACAAGCTTTTTGAGCGTTCCCATTGCGTTTTTGCTAATGCGTACTGCGCTTGTGATGCATCAAGCGCCAGCTGCAAATCTTTTGGGTCTAGCGTCGCAAGTACATCGCCCTGCTTCACCTCTTCACCCATTCGCACGATCAACTTCTCAATTTCGCCACCAACCTGAAACGAAAGTTGCGCTCTGTAGGTTGCATCTATTCGTGCAAGGAATGCATCGGAATCGGCAACCGTTAGATCATTAACAGCCAGCAATTTTACCGGTTTGATTAAAGGCTCGGACGGCTCTGATACGGCTTTGTTACACCCTGTCAGCATCGTGGCGAGGCTCAATACCACCGCTGCTCCGACAAATGTGCGCTTTAAGTATTGTTTTCGCACTGGCTTTCTCCATCGACTTTATGTTTATTACACAGTCGTGCAGTATATTGATCGCAAAAAAATGATCAACATATTTTCCATGTGGATAATAAAATAATTAGTCAAAATGGCCCGTTTCTGGTAAAAATAGGCGCGTTGATTAATATTCGGGAAAATTCGAACTATGACAGAAAGAAAGCAAGGCCGTAGAAGTGCCGAAGCCGCTGAGCAAACTAAGTGCCTGATTCTTAGAGTCGCGGCAGATATGTTCTGTGAGTTAGGGTACGAACGAGTTTCGCTTCGCAACATCAGTGAGAAAGCTGGTGTGTCCCATAGTTTGATTCGCCACCACTTCGGCAGTAAAGAGAAGATCTGGCAAGCAGTGAGCGACGGCATGGATGACTTCATGCAAAGCTACATGGCGCAGCTGGTCAACGAAATGCCAGAAAACACCCCGTCTAATCAAAAAATCTACTTGTTCATGGTAAGAATGTTGGCATTTGCGCTCATGAACCCGCACCCAATCCAAATGATTGCGGATGCGATTCGCCAAGACGACGACGCCCTACTGCAATACTTCTTGCGTTCGGAAGATGAATTTGCGGCGATCTTCACTCAGCTATTCTCAGAATATAATCGGGAGTTCCCTGAAACACCGACCGATCAATGGGAATCAAAATGGCAAATGCTGTTGTTCGCTCATGGCGCAGTGAGCCTAACGCCGATGATGCAAAAAACATGGCCAGCGATGGCAGAAAACCGAGATAAGCTACTGATCAACCATTGGGAGCTGTTCAATACCATCATGGCGAACCAATTTGGCATCAGCAAAGAAGACATGATTCACCCAGAGCATTTGAGTGAAATCGTGATTAAGATGTGCTGTCCGATTGAAGAACTGACCGCTTAACAGACGCCTGTTCAACAAACATAAAAAATGCCGAGCACTGAGCTCGGCATTTTTGTTTGTACTTGTCGCTTTAGCGAGGAAACGAAAGGAACCTACTTCATCGTTACTTATTTCTATACCCAAGTGACTTCAAGATGCAGGATTCAGAGCGTTGTCATTGATTCGAGGTCAAGGAAAACGACGCCGCGTAATAGCCAGCTCTTTCCAAGTTGTTTGACGCAGAGATCGGGGCAATGACACGCTCTCGAAGGGCGAGCTGTCTTGGCTTGTATACTTTGTTGTCGATTCTTGATTTAGAGTGACTAGATCTTTAAATCGCCGCCGCGTCTACAAACCAAGTCATTCTCGCTGAACCTAGCATCTCGAGGTTACTTGGGTATAAACGCAGCACTGTAATTATACAGCGCGTGGGAGGTAGATTCCAAGTCTCGCTGAATGACGATCTTTAATTAGCTCACTCAATCAATAAGCTAATTATCCGCGGTAGTAGCGTTGTGGAACGAACGGCATTTTTTCTACCGTCATTGGTAGCATTTTGCCACGTACTTCTGCGAACAACTCTGTACCGATCGCCGCAAGGTCTGCGCGTACATAACCCATTGATACTGGCTTACCTGCGTTAGGACCTGCTGTACCACTGGTTACCACACCGATCTTGTTGCCTTCTGCATCAAATAGCTCCGCGCCTTCACGCACTGGTGCTTTGGTTTGACCTACTAAACCAATACGCTTACGAGCAACATCTTTTGTTTCGATTTGCTTAAGAATGATGTCTGCGCCTGGGAAACCACCAGCACGCTCGCCATCAGCGCGACGTACTTTTTGAATGCCCCATAGTAGGCTTGCTTCAACAGGCGTTGTTGTTGTGTCTAGGTCATGACCGTATAGACACAGACCACACTCTAGACGCAGTGAGTCACGTGCGCCAAGGCCGATCCACTCAACTTCTTCTTCGCCAGTTAGCTTACGAGCAAGCTCTTCTGCTTTGTCAGACGGTACCGAGATTTCGTAACCATCTTCGCCCGTGTAACCACTACGAGAAATAATGCACTCAACGCCGAGTAGCTCAACTTTACGAACGTCCATAAACAGCATCTCGGCTACTTCAGGAGCAAAGCGTGCTAGTACCTCTGCCGCTTTAGGACCTTGAATCGCAAGTAGTGCACGATCATCGATGATTTCTAGCTCGATGCCAGAAGGAAGATGCGCTTGAAGGTGAGCAATGTCTTGCTCTTTACATGCTGCGTTTACTACAACAAACAGATGATCGCCAAGGTTAGCCACCATCAAATCGTCCATGATGCCGCCCTGCTCGTTAGTAAAGAAAGCGTAACGCTGTTTGCCTGCACCTAGGTCAACAATGTCTACTGGAACCAAAGTTTCTAGGAATGCTGCTGCACCGTCACCAATCAAACGAAGTTGACCCATGTGAGAAACATCGAACAGACCTGCTGCATCACGTGTGTGTAAGTGTTCTTTCTTAACGCCTAGTGGGTATTGAACTGGCATGTCGTAACCCGCGAACGGGACCATCTTTGCGCCTACTTCAACATGAAGTGCATGCAGTGGTGTTTTCAGAAGTTCTTGAGTCATTTTCGTCTCCATTTAGATAGACCCGAGAATGCTGTCGGCATTCGCATCGAATAATGTTTCCAATAATAAACACGCTTGATTCAATTTTGCACGAACAAGACATCCCTCGACTTTCAAAAGTGTGACTTTTAACATTTTAATCACAACAAAACGCACAAAAAAGGCGCTCTGTTGAGTGAGATATCATCAACAGAGCGCCATCATAACGCATTTAAAACCAATAGCAATCGTTTGCCTTCACTATAGGAAATTTACAACTATTTATCACTATTTGGCTGTGACCCACAAAATGTGCGCGTCTTCCTCACTCACACTGGTCAACATATGACCCATGTTCGCATCGTAATACACACTGTCGCCTTCGCTTAATACAACAGGCTCATAGAACTCAGAATAAAACATCACTTCACCGGACAAGATAAGCAAAAACTCTTCGCCATCATGACGAACCCAGTCTTTGTATTCATCAAAACTGCGGGCACGGATTTGGCTCTTAAAAGGCATCATTTTCTTATTGGAAAGTTGAGTCGCCAGAAGCTCATGCTCGTAGGTTTGGGTTGGGTGTGGTTTACCCTCTTTCTTCTTGGTCACATCTCTACGCCCTGTCGCAACCTTTTTTCTCGGTGGTTCAAACAGTTGCGGCATATCGATTTGCAAGCCGTGCGCTAATTTTTGCATGGCTTGGAACGTCGGAGAAATCTGTTCGTTCTCTATCTTACTTAGCGTAGAACGCGCAAGGCCAGTACGTTGGCTTACCTCTTCTAACGTAATGCCGAGTTTGGAGCGGATATCTTTGATGCGTTGACCGAGCTTAAGCGGTTCAATATTTTGGTCTTGCTGCTCTTTTGCCAACGTCATTGACGGGTATTCATCGTAAATACTTTCTGCCATAAATCCCTCTTTAAAACTCCCTTATTCCTTTCTATTAGCATTGTGCATGAAGCCTATAGTGGATAAAAGTCCACCGAGTTAATTAAAGCGTGCTCTTGTTAACAAAACCAGAAATCTCGTTTCCTATAGGAAATTTTTGGTTGATTGTTCGTGCCGCAGGCGCTATGTTACCAACTTGTTAGATGTAGAGATGCACATTTCCGTAAGAGATTGGAGAAGGAAAACCACAATCCGACGGAGTTTTGCCCACTTATTCGGGCCGAAAGTCACTCTGTTCTGCTATGCAGTTCAGCTGTTTTGAGGACAAATGAACCACCATCGCAATCAAACAACTATTTCTACTGCGGGTTCATTTTCAGATTTGGAAGGTCAACTACCATGAACAAGAGTTACCCTAACCACAGCTTGGAAAACTTTTTCTCTACCAACCTCTCTGCGACAGATGACGCTGTCTTTGCTGGAATTCAGGCAGAATTCGCTCGCCAAAACGAACAAATCGAACTTATCGCTTCTGAGAACATCGTTTCTAAAGCGGTAATGCAAGCTCAAGGCACATGCCTAACAAACAAATACGCTGAAGGTTACCCAGGTCGCCGTTACTATGGTGGTTGTGAGCACGTAGATACAGTGGAAGCCATTGCTATCGAACGCGCGAAAAAACTTTTCAATTGTGAATACGCAAACGTTCAACCACACTCAGGCGCTCAAGCAAATGGCGCAGTAAAACTGGCATTGCTTCAACCTGGCGACACCATTCTTGGTATGTCTCTAGACGCAGGTGGCCACCTAACTCACGGTGCTCGCCCTGCACTTTCTGGTAAATGGTTTAACGCAGTTCAATACGGCGTTGACCGCGAAACACTAGAAATCAACTACGACGACGTTCGTGAGCTAGCACTTGAGCACCAACCTAAAATGATCATCGCAGGTGGTAGTGCAATTCCACGTACTATCGACTTCGCAAAATTCCGTGAAATCGCAGACGAAGTAAACGCGATTCTTATGGTCGACATGGCGCATATCGCCGGTCTTATCGCAACAGGCGCGCACCCTAGCCCGCTTCCTCACGCACACGTTGTTACTACAACAACGCACAAAACATTGCGTGGTCCACGTGGCGGTATGATCCTGACTAACCACGAAGACATCATTAAGAAAATCAACTCTGCGGTATTCCCAGGTTTACAAGGCGGCCCACTGATGCACGTGATTGCTTCTAAAGCAGTGGCATTCGGTGAAGCCCTAGGTCCTGAATTCAAAACTTATATTGATTCAGTGATCAACAACGCAAAAGTCATGGCAGAAGTATTGCAAACTCGCGGTTGCGACATCGTAACCGGTGGTACTGACACGCACCTAATGCTGGTTGACCTTCGCCCTAAAGGTTTGAAAGGTAACAAAGCAGAAGAAGCACTAGAGCGTGCAGGCATCACATGTAACAAAAATGGCATCCCATTCGACACAGAGAAGCCTATGATTACATCGGGCATCCGTTTAGGTACGCCTGCGGGTACAAGCCGCGGCTTTGGCGCTGAAGAATTCAAACTCATTGGTAATTGGATTGGTGACGTACTGGATGGTTTGGTTAGCAACCCAGAAGGTGACGCAGAAGTAGAAAAACGCGTACGCAAGCAAGTTAAAGAGCTTTGCAGTCGCTTCCCTCTTTACCAGTAAACGATTTTTTATATCAGAATAAATCCTGACAAGTTATTTGGAGATTAAGCAATGGACAAAACACTGAAGTTTACAGATAGCCACGAGTGGGTACGTGACAACGGTGACGGCACAGCAACTATCGGTATTTCTGAGCACGCTCAAGAGATGCTAGGTGACGTGGTATTCGTTGACCTACCAGACGTGGAAGATGAAGTCGAAGCGGGCGAAAGCTTTTCTTTGGTGGAGTCTGTAAAAGCGGCTTCAGACATCTACTCACCAATCACTGGCGAAGTAGTTGAAATCAACGAAGAACTAGAAGACAGCCCAGAGCTAATCAACGAAGAACCATACGAAGGTGGTTGGATTGTGAAAGTGAAGCTTTCAGACCCATCTGAGTTGGATGACTTAAAAGATGCGGAAGAATACCTAAGCTCTATCGAAGAAGAGTAATTAGGATGAGACGAAAGCTGTCCCCTAGCATAACGATTAGTGGACAGCTTTTTTTCTAGGTTCGGACGTATAATTTAATTTATCAGTAGCGTAAATCCGTTACCCGAGCCAAGGAGTAGGTAAAGGACAATGACTGAATTACTTCAAAGCCTCAGCACACAAAACGAGTTCGTTGCTCGCCACAACGGACCAAACAAATCTGACCAACAGAAAATGTTGGAAGCGATCAACGCAGTAAGCCTAGATTCGCTTATCGACGAAACCGTACCAGCACAAATTCGCCTAGAGCAGCCAATGAGCTTGGCAGAAGCGAAAAGCGAAGCAGACATGCTGGCAGCGATGCGTAAATTCGCTGAGCAAAACCAAATCAAACGTACATTCATTGGTCAGGGTTACTACAACACCTTCACGCCAAACGTAATCCTACGTAACGTGATGGAAAACCCGGGCTGGTACACCGCTTACACTCCTTACCAACCAGAGATCTCACAAGGTCGTTTGGAATCACTTCTAAACTACCAACAAATGGTGATGGACCTTACTGGTATGGAAATCGCAAACGCGTCACTGCTTGATGAAGCAACGGCAGCGGCAGAAGCGATGACGCTTTGTAAGCGTGCGGGTAAGAGCAAGAGTGACGTATTCTTCGTTGCTGACGACGTTCACCCACAAACCATCGAAGTAGTAAAAACTCGTGCGAAATTCATCGGCTTTGAAGTCCTAGTTGGTTCTCTAGATTCACTGCCAGAACAAGACGTATTTGGCGCACTAGTTCAATACCCAGGCACAACGGGTGAAGTTCGTGACCTAACCGACATCATCGCAAAAGCGCAAGCGAACAAAACGCTAGTGACTGTAGCGACTGACCTATTGGCTTCTGCCCTACTAAAACCTGCGGGTGAAATGGGCGCAGACGTAGCAATCGGCTCGGCACAACGTTTCGGCGTACCTATGGGTTACGGCGGTCCACACGCAGCCTTCATGGCAACACGTGACAAGCACAAGCGTACAATGCCAGGTCGTGTTATCGGTGTTTCTATCGATACTAACGGCAACCAAGCACTGCGCATGGCAATGCAAACGCGTGAGCAACACATCCGTCGTGAAAAAGCGACATCAAACATCTGTACCGCTCAAGCACTGCTAGCGAACATGGCGTCTTTCTACGCGGTTTACCACGGCGCAGAAGGTCTACGCACGATTGCTCGTCGTACGCACCACATGACCGCTATCCTAGCTGCTGGCCTAACGAAAGGCGGCTTCGAACTTGCTCACAACAGCTTCTTCGACACCATCACCATCAATACTGGTGCACAAACTGAAGACCTATACGCGAAAGCACTCGCCGCAGACATCAACCTACGTAAGTTGGGTACTCAGCTAGGTGTAAGCTTCGACGAAACCACGACCGTGGCAGACGTAGAAGCCCTATTTGCAGTATTCGGTGTGAAAGAAGAAGTCGCAGCACTATCAACGGAAATTGCAGGCAACGAGTTTGCAGCGATTCCAGAAGCACTGCGCCGCACAACAGAATACCTAACGCACCCTGTGTTTAATACGCACCACAGCGAAACACAGATGATGCGTTACCTAAAACAGCTTGAGAACAAAGACTTCTCGCTAACGCACGGCATGATCCCACTGGGCAGCTGTACGATGAAGTTGAACGCAGCAGCAGAAATGATCCCAGTAACATGGCCTGAGTTTGGTTCGATCCACCCGTTCGCACCAGCAGACCAAGCAGCCGGTTACGCAGCACTAGCAAAAGATCTGAAAGAGAAGCTGTGTGAAATCACAGGCTACGACGCATTCTCGCTACAACCAAACTCTGGTGCATCAGGTGAGTACGCCGGTCTTATCGCGATTCAACGCTACCACGAAAGCCGTGGCGAAGGTCACCGCAACGTATGTTTGATCCCAAGCTCTGCGCACGGTACTAACCCTGCGACAGCGTCTATGGTGTCAATGAAAGTGGTTGTGGTTAAGTGTGATGAAGAAGGCAACATCGACGTCACTGACCTAGCAGCGAAAATCGAGAAACACAAACATAACCTATCAAGCATAATGATCACTTACCCTTCTACGCACGGCGTATACGAAGAACAAGTGAAAGAAGTGTGTGAAATGGTTCATGCCGCGGGCGGTCAGGTTTACCTAGACGGCGCAAACATGAACGCACAGGTTGGTCTAACAACACCGGGCTTCATCGGCTCAGACGTTTCTCACTTAAACCTACACAAAACCTTCTGTATCCCACACGGTGGTGGCGGTCCGGGCATGGGTCCTATCGGTGTGAAATCGCACCTAGCGCCTTTCCTACCAGGTCACATTGAAAACGGTGCAGACGGCGAAAACTTCGCAGTATCCGCAGCAGATATGGGTAGCGCATCTATCCTGCCTATCTCTTGGGCATACATCGCGATGATGGGTGAAGCTGGCCTAACAGACGCAACAAAAGTAGCGATTCTGAACGCGAACTACGTGATGGAGCAATTGCGCCCTCACTACCCTGTTCTTTACCGTGGCTCAAACGGCCGTGTAGCGCACGAATGTATTATCGATATTCGTCCACTAAAAGAAGAAACAGGCATCAGCGAAGAAGACATCGCGAAGCGTCTAATGGACTACGGTTTCCACGCACCAACCATGTCGTTCCCTGTAGCGGGCACGCTAATGGTTGAGCCAACGGAATCGGAAGACCTAGAAGAGCTAGACCGCTTCTGTGACGCAATGATCGCAATCCGTGAAGAGATGGCGAAGGTTAAGAACGGTGAATGGCCGCTAGATAACAACCCGCTTGTTAATGCGCCACACACTCAAGTTGATCTAGCGAAAGAAGAATGGGATCGCCCTTACTCTCGTGAGCTTGGCTGCTTCCCTTCTAAAGCAACTAAGTCTTGGAAGTACTGGCCAACAGTAAACCGCGTAGATAACGTATACGGCGACCGTAACCTAATCTGCTCGTGCCCAAGCATCGATAACTACGAAGATTAATTTTGTAGAATCTAAATAGACAAAGGCGAACCGAATGGTTCGCCTTTTTGTTTTGGAGCAAGACTTTTAAAACTTGTTTATGGACAATTCCGTTTTAGCAAGATTGCTACTTTAACAAAGCTTGAATTAGTAAAAGTATCGATAAATTCGTTATGTGATTGTCCAGCATCACTTGATCAGATCAGCAGCACGTATAGCAAAAATACTACACGTTGCGGATCACTTTTAAACAGATTATTAGCGGACAGCCTACAATGCGAGTTTAAACCCTTCATGTGTTGCTTTGAATCCAAGCTTTTCATAGAACCTGATTGCATCAGGACGCTTCTTGTCACTTGTTAACTGAACGATTGTACAGCCTTTGCTTTTTGCCAGTTCGATAGCATGTGCGAACATTTGCTCACCGAAGCCTTGTCCACGGTAGTCACTATGGATTCGAACACCTTCGATAAGACAACGCCAACTACCAATATGTGTCAGGTAGGGAATAAAAGTAATTTGAAGCATCCCGACTAGAGAGTTTTCCAGTTCAACAACCAGTAATTCGTTGTTTGGATCTCGTGTAATCGCTTCAAACGCTTCAATGTACGCACTATTCAGCGGAACAGACGCGTCTTCTCTTTTACTACCAAGCGGGTCATTTGAAAGCAAAGCAACAAGACTTTCCAAATCTTCAAAATCAGCTGAACGATACTTTAATTCCATCTATAGTTCCTTATTATTTTTGGCTGCTAGCGCCCCGCTTAAGGGGTGAGCAACGCAATGCTGAAGCTCCCGCATACCAACTTAAACACTATAACCAACGCATAGTAAAAATGCCGCGCGTTACGAATCACTCTAAAAAAGTTGTTATGTAGCGATGCTCGCAAGGACACAAACCAAGAATGCAGGCACGCCAGCTATGAGTAGTTTGATACAAAAGGCTGTATTTTCTGAGAACCGCTCATCATCGATTTCGTCCACAACACTACGGTCAACCATTGAGTCTGTAATCCTATCAACCTTGTCGTCAGACTGCACCATACCCCCCAGAGGCGGATACATGAAAAATAAGGCTGTCGTTCCCCATATAAGCATTACGATGAAAAATGCATAGTCCGATACAAACTTAAGTCCAAAGAAGCCCGTAGACATCTCTAGACCAACAACTATTACGGCTGCTATTACATTCGCAACCAATACAAATCGAACTAAACCAAGCATTTATACTCCATTTCTTACCTAGCTACATAACGCCCTGTTCTTACGAATCCCCTC
>NZ_JAHGAH010001579.1:0-800 GCF_030248475.1 Vibrio sp. D173a | reverse complement strand
TGTGAACATGGTGGGTGGAGGCAGCGCCCTGTTTCCCGACCATTTTGAAGGGGTCAGCGAAGTGGTGCGCCCTGAGCATTTTGAGGTGGCTAACGCTATCGGTGTGGCCCTCGGTGAGATCTCTGGACAGTTCGATAAAATCGTCTCTATCGACCCGAATGATCGAGAGCAAGTGATGCTTGAACTAGAAGAGCAAGCCAAACAAATGGCGATTGAAGCGGGTGCCTGTTCTGACAATGTGACGGTAATCGAAATCCCACTCAGCTATCTACAAGGGAATCGTCTACACGTAAAGATCAAAGCGGCAGGGCACATCAAGTTGTCAGCTTAAGTTGAGAGCGGTGGCTTTTTGCTGTCACCGCTAGCCTTTACTGTTGCTCTTATTACCGATGTCACAACCATTACTGTCACAACGAGCAACGCCAGTTAACCAGTAAGAGATTTTGTAGCGGTTGTTAGCAAAACGCAGGTAACACCAGTCTGCTAATGGTTTGATGATTGGCCAACGAAGTGGTGCGTATAGCCAGCCTTTGGCAACCAAATCCCACGCTTTATGAGTGACATCTAAACCCAGAATGAGTTGCCCCTGTGAGTCCAAAGCATGCAGAACCGTGTTGGCGGCATTGGCATCAATATTTGGATAGTCAGCAAACTCTTCACTGTAGATATCGATGGTTTTGATGTGGTTGTCGGTATCTTGCTTGGTCAAGGCTGCCATCTCTTTTGAGCACAAGGGGCAGGTCCCGTCATAAAAAATCGTCAATTGTGGCATCACTTCTCCGTGGCTTTTCCAATTTACT
>NZ_JAHGAH010001578.1:0-563 GCF_030248475.1 Vibrio sp. D173a | reverse complement strand
CTCAGAGCCTGTTCTCGTGACCAAACCAAGTTTTAGTGCACGCCCTACTCCACCTAAATACCCAAGACAAGCCCGTAGACGCGGTGTAGAAGGCGTCGCGACCTATGAGATCTGGCTTGATGAAGACGGCAAACAAGTTAAGCAAGCGCTCGTCAATTCTTCAGGTGCACTGCTTCTCGACAAAGCGGCACTCGACGCAATCAAAAAATGGAAATTTTCACCACATACCGTAAATGGTCGAGCGATCGCTCACCGTGTACAAGTACCTGTTCGTTTTAAGTTGGACTAATCAATGCAACAAATCAGTTATTTACAAGAGCAGCTGGGCCTAATGACGTGGCCACTGCTTATATGCTCAGCACTTACCGCAATGATCATCGTTGAGCGAATTTTCCAAGTGATGTTAAGTATCGGTGTTGGACGCCGCGCTATTCGTAAAGAGCTTCATCAAATCTCTCCAACAGACACTCGCCAAATTGAAGGCTTAGCCGCTGACCTATCCAACAAGAGACCACTGCTTTACAAGGGCGTCTCTATGCTGCTTGCTCACCACTCTTTTTCTA
>NZ_JAHGAH010001577.1:0-1037 GCF_030248475.1 Vibrio sp. D173a | reverse complement strand
GCCGTTTTCATCCAACACAGAGAGTGCACCTGCAGCCATGTAGTCGTTATAAGCGACGATACCAGTAATAGGCAGTGATTTGGTCAGCAGGTTCGTCATGGCGTATTCGCCACCCTCACTGCTTGGCTGCGAGCTTTCAATATAGCTTTCTGGCAGTTCAATGTTGTAGTCGTTGAGTGCGTCACGATAGCCTTGGATACGCTCTTGTGCATCTTCAATGTTGATCGATGAAGCAATACACGCGATGTTGCGGTGTCCGTGACGGATCAGGTATTCAGTGGCAAGGTAGGCGCCTTTCTGGTTGTCTAAGTAGATGCAGCGTTCACCGATCTCAGGGATATAGCGATTTATCACCACTAAGCCTTTCACCTCTTTAGCGTAGGCGATCAGCTCTTCATCGGTCAGTCCTTTTGAATGAATGACCAAAGACTCACAGCGGTTGTTGATTAAGAGTTCAATGGCTTGCTTCTCTTCTTCACGATCGTGAGAGCCATTACCGACTAGAATGTGTTTGCCGTTTTCACGCGCAACATTGTCGACCGACTTCACGAGAGTGCCGAAGAAAGGGTCTGAGATATCACCCACCAGAACACCAACGGTATTGGTGCTTTGACTCACTAACGCACGAGCATTGGCATTGGGGCGGTAGCCCAGCTTTTTCATTGCCAGCGTCACCGACTCAATTGAGCTTGCACTTGCCTTCGGGGATTTATTGATTACACGAGAAACCGTTGCAACCGATACTCCAGCTTCCTTTGCTACGTCTTTAATTGTCGCCATTTTCTACCTCTACTCAGTACCGCTCTTATTTAACACTGTCGCTGATAGTATGGCAATCAAAGTTATCTTTTACTTCCAATATTGAGATCTTTACCGCTTGTAATTATTAGCTTTAGTGCTAGTGTAAATGTTTACACTTTACTTAAATTTAGTAAAAAATTAATTCATCAATAATAAGGGAGTAAATATGGATACGATTGCGTACGGCGATTTTGCTAAGTTGGAGATGCGTGTGGGTAAGATCATTGAGGTTGCTC
>NZ_JAHGAH010001576.1:0-812 GCF_030248475.1 Vibrio sp. D173a | reverse complement strand
CCAGTTCCATGGCTGGTTGCACGTGGGCTTCGATAGAATTTCTCGAACACAAATGGCTTATCTTGATCGGCAATCCCCGGTCCAAAATCTCGAATTAGCAACACGGCTTTGCTGCCCTGCTGAAGTATCTCTACCTCAATAACGTTGCCCATTGGCGAGTATTTAATGGCGTTTTCAAGTAGGTTAATCAGCATTTGGCTAAGGGAAAACTCATCACCTTTGACGCTGAATTGAAGCGATTCTTGGTAGCAGAGCTCTATGTCTTTAATAAGTTCATTCATCGCTAAACTGCGGCACACCTCTTTTACCAGGCGGTTCATATCAACAGGCTTGGGTTCAATACTCTGGTAACGATGACGAATCGTGGCGTGGTTAAGCAATTGATCAACCGTACGCTCCAACACTGAGCATGCTCCAGTGACCTTGTGCAGATATTCAATCGTCTCGGCATCTTTGGTTTTGCTTCGCGCAAGATCTATTTGAGCGCGAATGCCCGCGATCGGGGTTTTGATTTGATGGGCGGCATGCCCGGTAAAGTTCTTGAGATTATTTAAGTTCTCATCGAGCTGGTTCATGAACACATTGATCGTATCCACTAAGTGTCTGACCTCTTGAGGCGCATCGAGGTTGATCGGGGTTAAATCGAGTGTCGAACGTCTGCCCATCTTGTCGTTGATCTGGTTGACGGGTTTGAGCACTCGAATAATCAGTACAAAAATCACCAATAAGGCACTGAGTACCCCTCCAGCCACCAGCTTAATCGCATGATCGGTCAGCGATTTTTCCCACACTTGCCTTGCTTGAGTTGTTTG
>NZ_JAHGAH010001575.1:0-726 GCF_030248475.1 Vibrio sp. D173a | reverse complement strand
AACACCAATGCAAAAGCAATCTTGGTTGAAAACCTGTCACCTGAAGCAGGTCCTGCAGGGATGATGACGCTTAAAGAGAAGATTGAATGGTGTGAACGCGCATGTAAAGCGCGCAAAATTGACGTGATTATCGGTGATACTGCTCGCCCTGAACTGGATGGTCAATGGCACTGTGTGACGACCGAACTCGCCTCTCCAAACCGAGATTGGCGTCATGACAGGGTCAAACTACAACAAGCGATTGAAGCGCAATTAGCTTAAAACGATCACTTCTCTGAGTCATGAAAGAAAAAAGGAGCATCACGCTCCTTTTTTATTAGCTCATCAATTGTTGATATTCACCGTAAGTGGTGACCAACAAGGCCTTCATATCTTGATAGTCATCGTCGGTAATCGGTTTAGACTGTTTTACTTTGGCATCTAAGCCAATCGCAAAATTACACAGGGAGTCTGCACCAAAGCTGGCCGCACTACTTTTTAATGCATGGCTGATATCGGCTAAGTACTTCGTCGAATCCTCCTCATTACTCTGCTCTAAATGTTCATGATAACCTTTGAGTTCCCCTAAAAAAATCTCTAGCAAAACGGGGACGTTCTCTTGACCAATTTCACTAGCAAGTTCATCTACTTTTTGTTGGTTTAGTATTTTCATCGTTGTTCTTATGCACTAATTACTCTGAGGATGATTGTTTCGCGTTCCATGCTTGTAACTTACGATAAATGGTT
>NZ_JAHGAH010001574.1:0-489 GCF_030248475.1 Vibrio sp. D173a | reverse complement strand
GTTGCGACCCAGTAGACCAATTCGGCTACCCGGAACAAGGTTCAAGCGGATCTTTTCAAGGATCAGATTGTCGCCATAACCTGCAGAGACTTCATCCATCATTAAGATTGGATTCGGTAGGGCATCAGGTTCTCTAAACTCAAAGCTGAATGGGTTATCAAATTGAGCTGGCAGCACTTGCTCCATTTTTTCGAGTGCCTTGATACGGCTTTGTGCTTGGCGAGCTTTCGATGCTTTATAGCGGAAGCGATCGATGTAGCTCTGCATGTGCGCCATCTGTTTCTGCTGCTTCTGGTACATCGCTTGTTGCTGAACAAGCTTTTGCGCTCGCTGGTTCTCGAACGACGAGTAGTTACCCGTGTACTCATTCAGCTTTTGGTTTTCGACGTGAACAATGCGATTGACGATTGGGTCTAGGAAGTCTCTATCGTGCGAAATTAGGATAAGTGTGCCCGGATAGGTTTGTAGCCAGCGTTCTAGCCACATTAC
>NZ_JAHGAH010001573.1:0-668 GCF_030248475.1 Vibrio sp. D173a | reverse complement strand
ATAGATGTTGTGTTGTGTGTAGTCGGCAGTCTTTAGTAAATCTAAAACCAGCTTTAATGAGTCTGTTGTAAAGACAAGCATGACAATCTCTCTCTAATTATTATCCCAATTTCGTGTTATTGATTATTTAATTATTAACACTCGGGCGCACTATAGCTCACAGTCATTAACAATTAAGTAACCATGCGTAAGGGTTTGTAATGCATGAAAGTTTCATTGATTTAATTTATACATTTCGTGTGAGATAATTAAGCCATTGGCATATCCGCCTCATGACTTTGTTTTAGGATCCCACTGCAATGTTTAAAAGAGTGTTGCAAGCACTATTCCCTTCTTTAAAGGGGCAACCAACAAGAGCCTCTTCAGAATCAAATAACAACACCGTAAATCACGCTCAATCTGCCCAATCAGAGACTCACCAAGCACCAACACCTCAGCACACGTTAAGAGCTAATACACCGTTAAGCCCGCACGATGCGGACTTTCTTAACTACCTATTTGGTGAATCGGGACTCAATACTGAGTCGGATCCGTTCAGTGACTTTGTTGCTGCGCGTATTGAAAAGCTGTTGCTGTCACCTAAGGCGTTGTTGAATGAATTACCTGTTATGCCTGCCTCCATCACCACATTGATGGGCGAGCTTAAGAGTGACGACTTTAATGTTAAT
>NZ_JAHGAH010001572.1:0-1240 GCF_030248475.1 Vibrio sp. D173a | reverse complement strand
CACTCAATTTGGGATTCGACAGGTAAGCGCGCTTTGATCTTGTGGTGTGACTCTTCCAACCTGACAGAGAAAGAGCTGCAGCTGTGGCGTCCTGAAGCTGCTTGGCAGAGGCTTTCTCATTCAGAAAAGAGCTATGCGCTCAGCAAACCCCTGCTTAAGTTATGTCACAGTTTACAGCTTATCCAACTCAATCAACCGGACTCCGCGCGAGCACATATCGATAGCAGCTGTAGCAATGAGTTTTCTGAGAACGACATCGAGGCGTTCTTCTTAATGGCACTGTGTTACCAATCGCTGGGTGTGCAAGAGAAGGTTGAGCAGATAACACGCCAACTCGACACATTGCTAAAAACCGACAGCAGCGGTCTTGCACTTCTGCAGCGAATAGCACTCCAACAAGCAGACAACTTCGCGCTGCCTCCGCTCAATAAAAGTGCGCCTGCTACTGTGAGCTAATCGAGCTGATCGAATTTACCGAGCTTACAAAAAATGAACCGCTAACGACAGGATGTCTTCATGCAATACGACGGTATTCAAACCCTAATACAGCGCTTTTTCACCGTTTTGGGCTGCTGGTTGTTATTGGCGCTGCCCAACGCACTGCTGGCTGAGGAGCACTTTCAGACCCTAGATGCTCAACCTTTCGCGACTCAAGCATCAACATCCACTCAAGCAACAGCAAACACTCACTCACCGAATCAAGTCGTGCTTAGGGTTGGTCTACCTGCCTACGATATGGTGCCTTATAGTTATCAACATCAGACTCAGGCTGGCAACACTGTCACCGAGGGGCTATTGATCACCATGCTAGAGCGAGTCTCAGCCAACGTAGGATTTGATTATGAGATCTATCTCTACCCAACCTTCAGTGCTGTATTGCAAGCCTTTGAGCAAGGTGAACTCGATTTGTTGGTCGGTGTTTCAGCCACAAAAGAGCGTCAAGAATATATGGCGTTCAGTGAGCCGATGTTTTCAATCCGTCGCGCTGTCATCACCCAACAACAAACGGTTAATCAACTGAGTGATCTCGCGACCGCGAATCTTGCTTTAGAAAAAGGCTTCGCACTGAATGAGCTGCTTCCTAGTCTTCTGCCCGATAGTCGAGTGACGACCTTAAATAGTACGCAAGCCGCGTTTTCAGCCATCAAAGAGAATCGCGTTGATGCCTACATCGGTGATGCTCTTGCCCTTTCAGCATTGCTACGCGAGCAGCCTCAAGAGTCATTAATGCTGTCTCTAT
>NZ_JAHGAH010001571.1:0-576 GCF_030248475.1 Vibrio sp. D173a | reverse complement strand
CGTTCATGTAATCGTTCGGGTCGTAGGAACCTATGACGTATCCGGAGTCTTCGGGAAATTTGTGGTTCCAAGCCAAAGTCAGTATTTTGAAATTCCCATCAAAATCACCAAATTGAGTGGCTGTAATCCCATATTGACCAAAATTCCCGACATTACCCGGTGCATCATAGTCACCGTAAGAATGACGATTATCTGCAATCAATGAGACGAAGCCAGGGGTTGCGGTATCTTTACCTAATACAGTCCAAGTACTCGTTAGTCGGAAGTTGCCAGAAAAATAGCTCTCATCACCATTGGTTTGGTACATGGTGGAATAGTGGCCACCAAACTTTAAGCCGTACTGGTTATCCAATTCTTGTTTAATCGAATTCCAGTTTGTAAACAAGCCATCAAATGCAGGAAAGCGAAATGCCGCTTCCTTCACTCTATCATTTTCTTCCAGTTGGCCTTTTGGGCTGTCAGGGCCAGAAAACTCTGGCTTACGGTCGTAGCCAGACTTATGAGTTTTTTCTGCGCCTTCCTCTGCCGCATACAGACTAACTGAGGTTAGGTTACTTCCTACTAGCAGAACGAGTA
>NZ_JAHGAH010001570.1:0-669 GCF_030248475.1 Vibrio sp. D173a | reverse complement strand
CTTTATGGCACTTTCATTGAGAAGGTGTTCGGCATAAACGAAAAACGCCAAACTCCGGCTCATACAAAACAAGATGGTGTGGATTACGTTCCAATGTCGACACCAAAGGTTTACCTTGTGCAACTGCTTAACATTGCAGGTGTTGGTCCAATCTTCGGCCCTATCATGGGTGCCTTATACGGCCCAGCAGCAATGCTTTGGATTGTGCTCGGTTGTATCTTCGCAGGTGCCGTACACGACTACTTCTCAGGTATGTTATCTATCCGTAATGGCGGTGCTTCGGTTCCAACCATCACAGGACGTTACCTAGGCAATGGCGCAAAACACTTTATGAATATCTTTGCCATTGTTCTGCTTCTTCTTGTGGGCGTGGTATTCGTATCAGCTCCAGCAGGCATGATCACGAACCTAGTAAACGACCAAACTGATTTCGCGATGTCTGCAACAACGATGGTTGTGGTTATCTTCGCTTACTACATCATCGCAACAATTGTCCCTGTTGATAAAATCATTGGTCGCTTCTACCCACTGTTCGGCGCACTGCTTATCTTTATGTCTGTTGGCCTAATCACAGCAATTGGCTTCTCCGATGAACACCAAATCATGGGTGGTTTTGAAATCAGTGACATGTTCACTAACATGAACCCGAACGACCTACCACTTTGGCCT
>NZ_JAHGAH010000157.1:0-7768 GCF_030248475.1 Vibrio sp. D173a | reverse complement strand
TGTTCCAGTATTTTTAGGTACTATACAAACAGATCAATCACTTAAAGTCATGTCCGAAAATTGGGGGCCACTTCTGCGAATCACTCTTAAACAGATTGTTATAGCTCAGCGATGTGCGACAGGGTTTCTGGGTGACGCTGAACCAACTTTAGAAGGGTTACTGCTTGTCCATTTGGTGCACTACGCCCTTGCTCCCAGTTTTCTAACGTACGAGATGATGTGTGCAACAAACGAGCAAAAACACCACGAGACATATTAAACTGCTCTCGAATACTCACGATTTCATCAGGTGAGATATTTAACTCACTGATGTCGTTAACTTGATGAGTTTTAAGGGTAAGCTTGCCCTCTGAATGCTCTTTAGCCTCAACAAGTGCTGAACTTAACTCTGCAAATAAATCACGATTGCTCATTACGCCACGCCTCCATAAAAGCCTTTAGTTGTTTCTTTTGGTCTGCGGTTAAGTCGGACATTTCATTCTTGCCGTAAATCGTTAGCAAGTAGAAACGACGCTTTTCATCGAGGAAGTAATAGATAACGCGAGAGCCACCACGCTTGCCCTTACCTTTACTTGCAACTCGAATCTTTCGCAAACCACCTGTACCTTGAATCACGTCACCCTGCTTCGGGTTAGACATTAACTCAGCTTGAAAAAGCCTAAACTCATCATCGCTGAGATATTCATTACGGTACTTTTCAAATATGCTTGATTCGACAAATACACTTTTCATACGCAAAGTATACGCAAATAACGTATAGATAGCAAAACTATACGTGATTAACGTAGCTATAATTTTTGGAGCAGTAAGTCTGACCTGAGCTATAACGCTTTCTATACGGCTTTCAGCCGTTTTTCATACTCCTATCATGCAACCTTTGTGAACACAGTTCAATTGATAATCAATAGGTTAGTGAGGTGTGTTGAACATTAGATTGCAAGAAGATGCATAATTTTTAAAAAGCTTACGTCGCCACTCTTTCTGATGACTATAGATAAGGCAAACTTACAATTTCAGATTGTGGTTAGACTTTAGCGCTGAGAAGGAATGAGGCATTTTCGAGTTAGAAAATGCCATGGGTAAAAATTCAACCTGAGAAGCTTTTGGACAGAAACGTGTTAGCTGCTTTGCTACTTTAGGCTATTATGGATAACTTTTCGTATCCCAAACCACAAAGACCGCCGTTGTCAGCTATGTCCTCTTTGCTCGAAACAGGACATGAGCTTTCACCCAAACATGAGCAACGTAACTAACCACCCTGCATACCAATTCAGTAATTTAAAATACAGTCGACACTGGTTAGTGTCTAAATATGCTTCGGGTTCATATTCCTAGATACAAACAATCGAGAATCTATTTTAGGTCCTCGATTGTTTCTCATTAGATAGGGCAGTTAACTATCCCTTTTTTGAGTCTTGTTGGGCATATTCGTCTAGTTTTCACGCTTTAACAATGCGAGCTTTAGTATCGTAGAACACTGCAGAGCCACCCACCTTATCCATAAGCCCCATATTTGGCACATCTGGGTCGGTGCGCATAATCGGGTTTAGATTAAACCCGGCCCTGCGCTGCTTACTTCCCTTAATCAGCTTACCATCCACTTCATAGTCTGAAGCGCCATAGCCGTTGTGACCAAAGCCAACGATGAAGCTAATTGCATCCGGTGCTATACCCTCACGCAGTTTCACCTCTGCTTTACGCTTACCATTTATGCTCTCGATCCACACCATATCGCCAGTTTTAAGCCCTTTAGCCTCGCCAGTTTGTTTATTGATCTCGGCAAAGTTAGTCGGCGTTATCTGACGGATGGAGTTCGCAGACGACAAGCGTGAGTGACTCTGCAGAGCCGATTTTCGAGTCAATATGGTCATATCAAACCCTGTATCTAGATCTGATAACGGCTTGTCTAACGCTGTCACAGGCTCGGCGTTTAGCGCCTGCCCCTTGAATCGCTTGCCCGTCATACTATCTACAGTGGTAGCCACCTTCTCCGAATACATAGAAATGCACTTATCGAACTGATGAGTCAATTGCTTGCCCTTGCGACGATTATCAGCAGACTCAAACAGACCACCTCGACTGATAGAAAACAGTACATCTAACCACTCATTCGCTTTAAGCGTATCTTTGTGTTCTTGGTAGAAGCTATCAAGACCTGTGATTCTCAGTTCTTCATCGGTGATCTTTGGAACCTGACCAAAATTGTGAGCAAGGTTAGCCACACCCTTGATGTAGTAATCAGACATGGTATTTAGCGACCATAGTTTGCCATAGCCATCAGGAATGGCGTCTTCACCAAAGCCAGGCATACCCAATTCAATCGCCACATCAATCAAGAATTGCTCATAGCTCATATGGAAGCCTTTCGCGGTTTTGTCAGTCATGGGCTCTACAACAGGAGTGCGTACTGCCGTGCCTTTAACCAATGTTGCCTCCATCATTGGATGATGCACATACTGCTCAAGGTACATGAGATCTGGGATGATGTAGTCTGCATAGGCTGAACTGTCACCCACCACGATGTCCGATGCGATCAACAAAGGCACTTCGTTAGGATCAGAGATCTTGGCAATGATCTCATCTCGGCCCATGCTTGGTGTTGAGTACAGAGGTGTACACATATGCCAGAGCAAGATGTCTGCTTTATAAGGGTAGCCATCGATAATAGACGGAATAATCTCACTAAACACATCTTTGGTGATTGGGAACCAAGGACGCTGTGCCGGATATGGGTTCTCACCATTGGCCAGTTTGCGCTTATATTCGCTGGAGTCTTCATAAGCCATCTGCTCACGGGTAATGTGCAGGCCTTGAGGTTTCGCTTTAAGTCCAGGAATGGTTTTCAGATCATAGGCACCACCGTTGTAATCGATACCGCCACCACCAACGGACAGACCGCCGGTCCAGTTCATATTGCCCATCACAACGTTGATCTGATTAATCAAAAAGCCGGTGTAATAACCGTTCGGATGCTGAGCAATGCCGCGATAAAACTCAACCGCTGACTTACGTCCTGCTTTGGCGATGCCCTTAGCTAGCCACTCAAGTTTCTCGACTTCAACGCCCGACTGCTCACTGTACTCCGCCATGCTTTGGCTAAATACAGAGTCACGAAGCAGCGAGAAAGAAGTGGCCAGTGCCTTGCCGTTTAGCTCACCTTTAAACTCAATATCTGCCTCATCTAGGGTATCAAATGGCACGATGTTGCCGTTCTTATCCGCCACTAGATATTTGCCGTTCTGACGAGCAAACTTGCCGCTTTCTAGGTCAATCAAATAAGAGGAGTTGGTATAAGAAAGTTCACCAAAGCGCTTGGCAGACTCCAAGCTTGGACGACTCAGATAGCTGCGGTTGAAACCTTCACTTTCAATCAGGGTACGTAAAATTGCTGCAGCAATGGCACCATCAGAGCCTATCTTAGGACAGATCCAATGGGTATTAGGTGAGGTTTGCACCGTGCGCGGAAGTACAGGGTCAACTACAGTGATCTGCGCTCCTTTGACTCTCGCTTCTGCACTGTATTTGCCCATGGTCTGCATTGGGAAGTTAGCTTCACCTGGTGCTGTCCCGAAGAACACCATAAACTCAGACTCGGTAATATCAGCCTTGGCATTGTGCTTGCCCGCATAAACCTCACCGGTTGCAATATGATGGGACAACTCACAGATGTTGGTGTGCTCGTAGTTATTCACAGTACCGAATGAATTACAAAATCGCGACTGGAAGTCTTTACGACTCTTAACGATACGTCCTGCTTGTAGCACAAACTTATTGGTCTCAAAACCATACTCTGGATTTTGCTTGTCGATCAAGGTATCGCGCTGCTGATAGAGTTGTTTGAAACCCTTCACGTTCAAGTTTTGGCTGTCAGCATCTGAGGTATCGGCAAATATCTTGCCGCCATTAACCGTCTCTGAAATCAATTGCTCCCAAGAGATGGTCTTCCATTTACCTTCACCTCGCTTGCCCACTCGTTTTAGCGGTGCACTTAAACGGTATTCGTCGTACAGGGTCTCGATACCCGCATTACCGCGAGCGCAAACCGTGCCTACCGCTGCGGCAGTTGCACTGATTGGTGTCGAGATATCTGTGTAATCGATCTTGGTATTTGGGTGATAAGGGTTACCAACGATACGCTCAACCTTACCGCTGTTGTTGTTCACTTTAACGCGTAGACCGCACTCAGAATGACACTGCAAGCAAGTAGTGTGCTTAACACAATAGTCCGGAGCAATCTGATGTTTACCTACTTCATTTAAGCGCCATTCAACGTTGTCCGAGTTACCATAAGCCTGGTAGTTAACAGGCTCACCGTTTTTACTCATGGTAATGGCACGGGCGAAGATTCCTGAATAGGCCGCACCACCAGTTGTAATACCAACGCCGGCAGCACCTTTTAAAAATTTACGTCTATCCATTGGTTAATCCTCAATTTTTTGAATAAGAGCGGGAACAGCCAGCAGTAGTGCTGCAAACAAGCCGCCGGTTAACAACAAAGATGCGACTGTAAAGAAAAGTTCGTGTAGGTCTGGAGCAAACAGCGTGATGCCACCCCCACTGCGACTCACGCCTTCTCCGCCTACAAGCAAGCAGTAGCGCACAAAGTAGGCACCGACTGCCGACAATACAAAAGCGGTCAAGGCCATAGCGCGCGACCGATTGATCAGCAGGATCGCCAGCGCCAGAACGAAGCCGCCGAAGGCTGTCCACTCAATGCCAACAAAGTGCGTATCCAGAAGGGCTTTTGAGAGTTGAACCTCTGCACCAGAGAAACGAATAGCCCACCAATTGGCTAAGAATAAAAACGCGATATTGATAAACAGCAGTGTTCTAAGAATGTTGCTTCTGATAGAGCTTGCATCGTGAGACAGAACATTGAATAGTAGAGCACCAACAGCCACCCCAGATAGAGAAGTCAGGACTACCGATAGTGGAGAGTTCCACAGCGCCACGCCATGCTCATTCATCATCCAAATGCCTGAATAAGCGGGTAAGAAGAGTCCTAAAACCACGATCCCAACCCGAAGTGGGTTAAATAGTTTCTCAGCAATCGGATGAAAAGGTGCGAATATTGTCAGCAATAACAGCCCCATAAACACAGGAATAGCCGGCACACCGTACTTGATGATAGAACCGTTCCAGTTTTCCCATCCGGCGATAAATCCATAGATCAAGCGGCCTTGCTGCTGTACCTCAGCCAGTACGTTGAAGGTTGCACATAAGGCCAAAGCCACCGCAACCAGTTGAGGTAAATATGCTTTGCTCGGTTTTTCGGTACACAATGCCCAAGCAACACCTAAGCCACCGGCCATACCTGCGAGCAAAGAGTAGTTAACGAACAGCAAACCAAAAGGCATCTGGTTCGATACGTTGATAATATTAATCATTGCTCGCCCCCTTGAAGTTCAACTCAACATCATCCATGTTACGCTCAAGATCTAATAGCCAGGTGTTAGGCTCAATCTCACCATTAGCAATCTCAGGGTTATTTAGGCCGATGTAAAAAACGTTCGGCTTAGTGCCAGCGCTTGGTTTAAGAACCGATACATCGTTATCTGCAATAAGCTTGCTTGCTGGGCTTTGAGGATCGTTCAGGTCACCAAAGATTCGAGCACCACCGACACAGGTCTCGGCACAGGCTGGAAGTAGCCCTTCTTCTAATCGATGAGCACAGAAGGTGCACTTGTCTGCAATTTTGGTCTCAGAGTTGATAAAGCGAGCGCCGTAAGGGCAGGCTGTAACACACGAACCACAGCCCCAACATTTATCGGAATCGACCAACACTAGGCCATCTTCACGCTTATAGGTCGCTCCAGTTGGACAAACAGGAACACAACTTGGCGTTTCACAGTGGTTACACAGACGAGGTAAGAATGAACGACGAGTGTCTGGATAGCTCTTCACCTCAATGTCGCTAACCCAAGTTCTGAACTGACCGACAGGCGCATTGTTCTCGAATTTGCACGCCACGGTACATGCTTGACAGCCAATACAACGTCGTAGATCAATGACCATGCCCCATCGTTTTCCTGAGGCAATCTTTTTTTGCTTTATTGTTGGTTGTGATGCCATTGCAGATGCAGCAACGGTCGTCACTGCCGTTGCAACGGTGCCGGTGAAGAGCTGTCGCCGCGATATTCGTTTATCCGCCATTATTTTACTCTGAAAAAGTGAAGTGATTCACGAAATTTAACAACAATAAAACTGCGGGAAATTGATCTGAACACGTTAATCGCCAATCGACGATGAAAGATAAGGTTACTTTAATAGTATGATGTGATGCATCCAGTTAGAATTCTGTGGAGCTATTGTTCACCTTCAATGACAATTAAGATGATGAGGTAGTCACATCTCGTGACTTGTCATTTGCCTCATTACTATGGACGATGCAACATTCCCGCAAAATTAATTCACGGGCGACAAACTCTTATTTGGAAAATGCAACACTTAGGAGAAGGTTATTTGGAAACAGACTAAGATCTTTCGCTTTTGGCATATCACTTACGTTGAATGGAAACAGGAGCTTGGATTCAAGTACGAACGCCAGATAGAACTCCAAGCACCACACTCGAATAGTCTTCTGGGTCTCGAGCCCGCATTTGCAAGAAAGGGTTAGCTTATTATGAATACAAACACACTTCAAAATATTAATGTCGGTGTTAATACCGGCAAATTACAATTAGACATTTAAATCCATGTATATGGCAATGATGTCGGCTATCCAATGCAACCATGTATTTAAGGCCAATTATGAATGATTACTTGCGGCAGGAAAACCTAAAAAATTAGCGATAGTGGCCTGCATGAGAAAGATGGTTGTGACACTCAATTCAATGCTAAGAAACGGCGCAATGTGAGATAAGGATAGCGTCAAAAATTAACTATTGACGCCATAGTCTCTTGTTATATGCCTAACCACTCTGTAGACAGAACTGACATTAGTACTTTATCGACAAATTCACCATTACGAAAACCTGATTGTCGCATCACGCCCTCATGTTTATAACCTGCATTTTCATAAGCCCTAATTGCACCGTAATTAAGAGAGCTTGCTGTAAGCTGAACTCTGTGCAAACCAAGAGTTCGTATAGCGTAATCTGTTACGATTTTTGTTACTGATGTACCAATCCCCTTACCCCAATAACTTTTTTCTCCAATAAGAATGAAGTATTCACCGCTACGATTTAGAGTGCTGACCCCAGATATACCAGCATACCCAAGTAGCTGATCATTCTCGGTGCTACATATGCCAAAAGAGACATTTTTAGGGTTTGAATTTATGGATAAAAGCCATTTCTCGATATCTGATTTTGATTGAGGGTACGCGTATGAAGAAAGACTATAAAGTGTAACTTCACGGTCACGAGACCACTTGTAAAATGCTTCCTTATCTTCCACATCCAGTGAACGAAGATAGTAACCATCTAGTTCCAATTGCATGATTTTCCTTATAATCTCCGATTGGCATATAACGCCTTGTTAAGGGGTGAAGCACGCAACACCGATGCTACCGCATACCGCCTTAATCACTAGAACCAACGCATAGTAAAAATGCCACGCGTGCTGAATCCCTCTTGAACAATTTGATACTCATTGAGCCTTCTCCTCCAACTTAGCCTCTCGACTAAGCTGGAAGGCAACGAAACCCAAAATGGAGAAGACTCTATGAGATTCTATAACAACCAGCATAACTATTACTGTGGCATTGATCTGCATGCTCGCTTACTTTACGTCTGTATTCTCGATTCACTTGGCAATAAAGTCCTTC
>NZ_JAHGAH010001569.1:0-527 GCF_030248475.1 Vibrio sp. D173a | reverse complement strand
GCTGAACCTTCTTCAGCCTATCTACAAGCAAACTGCAGCTTACGGCCACTTTGGTCGTGAAGAGTTCCCTTGGGAAGCAACGGACAAAGCAGCAATCCTTGCAGACTTCGCTGGCCTAAAATAATTTAGTCGCCACAAAAGCTCTCTTTAAAGCCCTTACTCTTTAGTAAGGGCTTTATTTTTTATATAGTTAACCAATCTTATCCCCTTTTTCTCATCTCACTCCCTTGCTACGCAACGCGTAAAAACACATCAGATAATTTGTGTTTTTTGATAGTAGTGACAATAGTTAAAGTACTCCTAGGCGATCAAGCTCACATTTGGTGCAACAACTGGTTAGGTTACACCCCATTAGGAAACACGAGACAACTCTCTAGGACATGCTATTTCAATAACAACTCAACCAAGACGACTCGCTGCCAGCCGCTGTGAGAACCAACGAGGTTGAATCTAGGACGTTATTTTAACTAAGGGGAAGTTATGCCTCGTACCGCAAATCCATCCGATTTTAAAAAAGACAAACATAG
>NZ_JAHGAH010001568.1:0-570 GCF_030248475.1 Vibrio sp. D173a | reverse complement strand
GCAGGGTATAAATGGCTTGGCCGTGGCGACAAAAACGCTGCCGATGGTGCCGCAGTAGAAGTCATGCGTAGCCTACTGAACAAAACCGAAATCAGCGGTGAAATCGTGATCGGTGAAGGCGAAATCGATGATGCACCTATGCTGTACATTGGTGAGAATGTGGGTGTTGGTGGCGATGCTGTTGATATCGCTGTTGACCCAATCGAAGGGACTCGTATGACGGCGATGGGCCAGTCAAACGCACTGGCTGTACTGGCAGCCGGCGAAAAAGGCAGCTTCCTAAAAGCGCCTGACATGTACATGGAAAAGTTAGTGGTAGGCCCTGGCGCTAAAGGTGCTATTGACTTAGAAAAGCCACTCAAAGAGAACCTAGAGAACATCGCTAAAGCGCTGGGCAAATCACTAGATACGCTTGTGGTAACCACGCTAGCTAAACCTCGTCACGACCAAGTGATCGCAGAAATGCAGGTGATGGGCGTGCGTGTGTTTGCTGTGCCAGACGGTGATGTCGCCGCTTCTATTCTAACTTGTATGCCTGACAGCGAAGTGGACGTGATGTACTGCATCGGT
>NZ_JAHGAH010001567.1:0-733 GCF_030248475.1 Vibrio sp. D173a | reverse complement strand
CGCAGAACTTCATCACCTCAGCTGGCTTAGGCACTATGGGCTTTGGTTTGCCTGCAGCGATGGGTGCAGCCGTTGCTCGCCCGGATGATCAATCAATCCTTATCTCAGGTGATGGTTCATTCATGATGAATGTTCAAGAGCTTGGGACACTTAAGCGTCGCCAGATCCCAGTGAAGATGGTGCTACTCAACAACTCGCGCCTTGGTATGGTTCGTCAATGGCAATCGCTATTCTTCGATGGTCGCCACAGTGAAACCATCCTAGACGACAACCCTGATTTCGTAATGCTCGCGAAAGCTTTCGATATTCCGGGCAAAACCATCACCAAGAAGGAAGAAGTTGAGCCAGCCATCAAAGAGATGCTTGAGAGCAAAACAGCTTACCTTCTGCATGTATTGATCGACGAAGAAGAGAACGTATGGCCACTTGTACCACCTGGTGCATCAAACAGTGATATGTTGGAGAACACGTAACATGGAAAGATATTTACTAGACATCAAAGCCGACGATAAGCCGGTACTGTTAGAGCGTGTTCTTCGTGTTATTCGTCACCGTGGCTTCATCGTTAAGCAGGTTGCTGGTACGCAGAACCATGAGAGCAAAATCGCGAGCGTTGAGATCATCGTTGATAGCGACCGCCCTATCTCTTTCTTGGTTAATCAGATTGAAAAGCTATGGGATGTACGCACTGTCGATGTGATTTCCATTAGCCGTAACGAACTACCAAACAATA
>NZ_JAHGAH010001566.1:0-722 GCF_030248475.1 Vibrio sp. D173a | reverse complement strand
CAGCTAGGCGGAAACCACTGTGTGGGTTTTCTACTTTTGGCCATAGAATTCCTGGAGTGTCAGACAGAACAACACCGTTTTGCAGGTTGATACGCTGTTGGCGACGCGTTACCGCAGGTTGGTTACCCGTTACAGCAATAGTGCGACCAGCCAAACAGTTGATGATGGTAGATTTACCCACGTTTGGGATACCCATGATCATCGTACGAATGTTTTTACCAATCTCTTCACGGTGCGGTGCCAGTTTACGCACTAACTCCATGATGTGATTGACTTCTTCTTTATTGCTGGTGGTAATCGCGATTGCTTTAACGCCTTGCTCTTTCTCAAAGTGTTCGATCCACATTTGAGTCAGCTCAGGGTCAGCTAGGTCACGCTTGTTGAGTACTTTAACGACTGGTTTACCTGCTTTGATCTCGGCAATCATTGGGTTTTCTGAACTGAAAGGGATTCGCGCATCCAGAACTTCAATGATTACGTCAACTTTAGGGATAACTTCTTCGATTTCTTTGCGGGCTTTGTGCATGTGGCCCGGAAACCATTGTATAGGCATAGAGATAAACCTTGTAAAAATATTTTGAGCACATTGTAAGGGTTCAATAGGGCGTGTAAAGCTATATAGGCTTTGCACTGCTATATATCGCCAGAAAACAATCAACTGCTTAGGTTTAGTGAGTTTAGCACAGGGTTATGCAGGCTAACTTTTGTATGGTTGGTGGGTA
>NZ_JAHGAH010001565.1:0-988 GCF_030248475.1 Vibrio sp. D173a | reverse complement strand
TTAACTGCAGTCAAAGATGACGAAGGTAAAGACACCGAAGAGAAGAAGTGGGAGCAAATCAACAAAGCTCAAGCACTATGGACTCGCAACAAGTCTGACATCACTAAAGAAGAATACCAAGAGTTCTACAAACACGTTTCTCATGACTTTGCAGATGCTCTGACTTGGAGCCACAACAAGGTTGAAGGTAAGAACGACTACACAAGCCTGCTTTACATCCCATCTAAAGCGCCTTGGGATATGATGAACCGTGACCACAAGAGCGGTCTTAAGCTTTACGTTCAGCGTGTTTTCATCATGGATGACGCAGAACAGTTTATGCCATCATACATGCGCTTTGTTCGTGGTTTGATTGACTCGAATGATCTACCTCTGAACGTTTCTCGTGAAATCCTACAAGACAACAAGGTGACTCAATCGCTACGTGGTGCTTGTACTAAGCGTGTATTGACCATGCTTGAGCGTATGGCTAAGAACGACAATGAGAAGTACCTAGAGTTCTGGAAAGAGTTTGGCCTTGTAATGAAAGAAGGTCCAGCGGAAGACATGGCGAACAAAGAGAAGATCGCCGGTCTGCTACGCTTTGCATCAACGGAAGTCGATTCTTCTGAGCAAACAATCAGCCTAGCGTCTTACGTCGAGCGTATGAAAGAAGGTCAAGATAAGATCTACTACCTGACTGCAGACAACTACACAGCCGCAAAAAATAGCCCACACCTAGAGCAATTTAAAGCAAAAGGCATTGAAGTAGTTATAATGTACGATCGCATTGATGAGTATGTAATGAACTACCTAACTGACTTCGATGGTAAACAATTCCAATCAATCACCAAGGCTGGCCTAGACTTAAGCAAGTTTGAAGGCGAAGAAGAGAAAGAGAAGCAAAAAGAGACAGAAGAAGAGTTCAAATCTGTTGTCGAGCGCACTCAATCTTACCTAGGTGAGCGTGTGAAAGAGGTACGTACCACGTTCAAGCTGGCAAACACGC
>NZ_JAHGAH010001564.1:0-623 GCF_030248475.1 Vibrio sp. D173a | reverse complement strand
GCTCAGCCGGCTTTGGGTATTCTGGAGGCGTACCTAGGTTTTCAAGATCATGAAGGCGAGGCAATAAGCCTGCCCCATTAGTAATCTGAATTGCTAACCCCGGACGAGCATTCAGCTCAAGTACCATTGGCCCTTCTTCTTGATCAAGCACCATATCGGTACCCATATAACCTAGGCCTGTCATCTCCCAAGCACTTGATGCCAGCGTTAATAGCCTTTCCCAATGCGGAACTTGCAGCAGGGCAAGCTCTTTTCCTGTATCAGGGTGATGTGTGACGGGCTGGTCAAATTGAACCGCTCTTACGGCTTTGCCGGTCGCGATATCAATCCCAACCCCAACCGCACCTTGGTGAAGGTTAGCTTTACCGTCAGAGGCTGATGTAGATAAGCGCATCATCGCCATCACAGGGTAGCCCTTGAAAACGATGATACGAACGTCTGGGAGAACAAGCCCGCTAGAGCGTTACTGATGTGACGCTCAACGTCTTCTTTGCCAATCGTTGAGCCAGACGGCTTAGTGTAAACGCCATCTTTGTGAGAGGTGATAACCAAGATGCCTTTACCACCACTGCCTTGCGCTGGCTTGATTACAAAACCAGGCCACTCTTTCACCATGTTATGGA
>NZ_JAHGAH010001563.1:0-555 GCF_030248475.1 Vibrio sp. D173a | reverse complement strand
ACCGAGTTTCGCCGTGTAGAAAGGTTCTTCTTGAGCAGACGTTGTCGAACTTAAAGATAACATTCCCACTAAAGCAATTAATGGCATTTTATTCATTTGAGAGAGCTCCCGTTCCATTGCGTTGTACTAATTGTAAGTACATTCATAGACTAATGAGTAAAATTCTACCACACATATGTGCAACGGATGCGATAAACATCCGTTGCCGTCAAATTTGACGTTGTCATGACTTTCGAATCATAACGCTTTAATAACGACGAGGATTAGAGCTGTTCACGACGTTTTTGAAGAACCAAATACCGATCGCGATAACAATCAACCAAGGTAATATTTTTAATACCGCTCCTACCATCCCCAGTACGACCATCACGACGAGTGCAAGTCCTGTTGCTGCTAATACCGTCATAAAGGTAATACCTGTAACCAATAGCGTCGCAACGAAGATAAGAACGAAGATTAATTCAAACATAATGGTCTCCTATGATGACCTGTTTCTCTTAATCTTACTTATTGCAGCTTCCATACCAACACGAAATAAAAATAAAAACCTTAAAA
>NZ_JAHGAH010001562.1:0-825 GCF_030248475.1 Vibrio sp. D173a | reverse complement strand
CTGAGGTAGCTTCGGCGCAATATTAATGCGGTTTTCGAGCAGTTGAGGGCGGTAACCTAAGTAGTCTTGCTGAGCGTTTCTCGCGTATTCCGATACTGACCAAGCCTGTGCGAAGGTGCCAGACTCAACCAATTTGTTATTGTCGTGTTGGTAGGCATCTAAGTTTTCGCTCATGGTGCCACGACATCCTTGATTAAGGATCTGCTTGGTAAGGTTCTTAGATAGTTGATAACTGAAATCTTGCTGCTTGTATCGTGTCAAAGCCGTAACCGTAAAGCCCGCATTCCAACCCCAGATCGTTCCATTATGGTAGGCCGCATCTTTATGATATTGGCTTTGATTGTCGTGATATGGGTGGAAGTCGATATGCTCTTGTTGCAGAGAACAAATGCCCCAAGGGAACAGTAATTTATCGACTGAATTTTTGACGATATGTTGCTCAATGTCGGGTGTTGTCAGAGACTCTTGTTGCGGAATCGATATTGTCATCAATTGATTAGGTCTGACATTGTAGTCTGGTTTATCGCCTTCTGCTAAGTGATCCGCTAGGCATTGCTGCTCTGGATTCCAAAACTGACTAATGAAGCTTTCTTTTACTTGCGCTGCTCGCGTTTGCCACTGCTGTTTGCTTTCATCATCACCAACAAGATCAGCTAAAGCCATCGCACAATGAAGGCTTTCGAACCAGAGTGCTTGAATATCATTGGCTTTTGGCCCTCTTGGTGACCACGGAATCGCACCGTCGATTTTGGCATCCATCCAAGTATCAGGGTGTCGGTGGCTCATTAGGCCATCTTGCGCAAGGTAGTGCTTCTCTACACCGGA
>NZ_JAHGAH010001561.1:0-783 GCF_030248475.1 Vibrio sp. D173a | reverse complement strand
GGTTTAGTACTCGCCCCTCTTCATCTTGCCAAGGCTTACACGCCTCACTCGGTTTCCAACGAGCGCGAATATCGAAGTTGTCGCTGCCATTTTGATAAGGAATCAAGGCATGCAGCGTGAAATAGTCTTTAGGGATGAAGTTTTCAATCTCTTCATCGCGTCTCACCACCAATCCAAGGACTGGTGTTTGTACTCGCCCTACGGATAACACACCTTGATAACCCGCTTTCTGACCAAGCAAGGTATAGGCACGCGTCATGTTCATACCATAAAGCCAATCTGCTCTTGAGCGGGCTAACGCCGACACCGATAGAGGAATAAACTCTTTGTTGCTGCGCATCTGACTTAATGCTCGTTTCACTGCAGGTAAGTTAAGGTCGCTGATAAGAAGTCGCTTAATCGACTCTTTTCGCGTTTTCGACACCTTACAGTAATCAATCACCTCATCCACCAGCAGCTGCCCTTCTCTATCAGGGTCACCTGCGTGTACGATTTCTTTAGCATCTTTAAGTAGCTTACGAATAACAGTTAACTGCTTGCTGGAGCTCTTTCTTGGTCTCAGTTGCCACTGGTCAGGAACGATAGGTAAATCAACCAAGTTCCACTTTTTGTATCGCTCTTCATAGGCGTCAGGCTCTACCTGTTCTAACAGATGTCCGATACACCACGTCACCACATCGCCATTTCCACACTGGATAAAGCCCTCGCCTTTCTTTTGTGGGTTTGGCAAGGCAGCCGCGATGGCGCGACCTAGGCTGGGTTTTTCTGCAATGATTAAGCGAG
>NZ_JAHGAH010001560.1:0-682 GCF_030248475.1 Vibrio sp. D173a | reverse complement strand
TTCATTAAGTTCTCAATGGACTCTTCTAACGAGTGAGACATGTAAGAGTGTATTTGATGCCCGTCCGTAGCGTCGATCTCAATCATGGAGATACCGCTTTCGCAAGTGTCTTTGAGATATCCGAGCGATTGCTCGACAGACTGACAGGTGAGAACTTGATTGTTCTTGAGAACAATGCGACAGGTGTGCAGATCCATAGCCAATTATCCTTGTTATTCAGCCAGCCTTGGCATCTTAAGCGCCAAGTGATAGCTGTGACGTTGTGAGAGAAAACCTCGTTCTATATAAGGGTAGTTGAACTATGTGAAAAGCAAATTAAAAAAATTCAATTTATTGCATATTCAGTTCCGGAAATGGCTAGCGTTCGCTCGGCTTGTCGGTACACTTTAATTTATTACTTGACGTTATCGGGTTGAAGGTAGGCATATGGAAGGCAAGATTCATCAATACAGCGATCTGAGCAGTGCTCAATGCCGACAGGCGCGACTCGCGCGAGACGCCCGCTTTGATGGCCTGTTTTTTATCGCTGTAAAAACGACGGGTATATTCTGTCGTCCTATCTGTCCAGCCTCGCCGCCGAAAGAGCAGAACGTCGAATATTTTTCTAATCAAGCTCAAGCGCTGCAAGCTGGCTATCGCCCATGTTTGCGCTGTCGTCCAGACAGTGCGCCGTTCTCTCCGG